>JAPOVX010000144.1:5024-9104 GCA_026707935.1 Paracoccaceae bacterium | reverse complement strand
GAACGCTCAATCAATGACAGCCAGTAAGGCCATCACCCCCTTACCGAACGCTTACTTTCCATTCAAAAATGTGTTTCCTGTCGGCTGGGGCAGCTTCAGAGCCGGTTCAGGGGATTTTCCAGGCAGAACGTCGCGGGTTTCTCAGCGCACGTTCAACGTGCAAACTCAACTCTCATCCGGTTCGGTTGACCAGCCCATGCCTGTCTCGTGACCACAATACCTCTTTCAGGTTGATGCGACGTTCCGGGAGGCGGGACCCATCTGGAACTACGGTGCCGCCTGATGCGGCGAACCATGCAGTGATTCGGTCACACGCCTTGCCCGGTGTCCCCGGCAAGCCCCGTCGGGCCGCCCGGGTGTATACGTGTTTTAAATCCTCCCCTGGCTCATGTCCTCGAGAAGACGGCGCCCTCGGGCACCAGTCCAGTGGTGGCAAATCGCCACAGCGCCACCAGGAGCTTGCGCGCCAGAGCGACGATTGCCCGTTTCCGCGCCCGCCCGTCGCGGAAGCAAGTGCCATGGCGGAACGTTCTTTCGGTTGTGTCGACGGAAGTTGCGAAAGGCGGGAGACAGGCGCGTCAGGCTTGAATCGTCGGACGGTCAAATTCTATAATTTGAAGGCACCGATTATCTTGGCGGGAGTAACGTCGTGTTCACCGCTTCAATGAAGTTCGCCCTGGATGACGAAATCGAATCCGTACAGGATTCGGTTCGACGCTGGGCGCAGGAACGTCTTGCGCCCCTGGCAGCACAGATCGACCGGGATAACTGCTTCCCCCGCGCAATCTGGGAAGAAATGGGCTCACTGGGTTTGCTCGGAATCACGATTGACGAAAAACATGGCGGAACGGGAATGGGATATCTTGCCCATGCCGTGGCCATCGAAGAGATAGCCAGGGTCTCGGCATCGGTTTCGCTTTCATATGCGGCACACTCCAACCTCTGTGCAAACCAGATTCTGCTGAACGGAACCGATGAACAGAAAAACCGGTTTCTTCCCGGACTCTGTTCGGGCGTGGATGTCGGTGCGCTCGCCATGTCGGAAGCTTCTGCGGGTTCCGATGTCGTATCGATGCGACTCAGGGCCGAGAAACGGAACGGGTACTACCGGCTAAACGGAACAAAGTTCTGGATCACGAACGGCCCGGAAGCCGATACCCTGGTCGTCTACGCCAAGACAGATCCGGGTGCCGGGTCGGCCGGAATCACGGCCTTCCTCGTCGAACGCTCCATGCAGGGGTTTTCCGCGGGACCCGGGCTGGACAAACTGGGAATGCGGGGTTCCAGCACGTCCGAGTTGATCTTTGACGACGTGGAAGTGCCTTTCGAAAATGTCCTTGGCAGGGAAAACGAAGGAGCCTCCGTGCTCATGTCGGGCCTCGACTACGAGCGTACGGTCCTCGCGGCAATCGGAACCGGGCTCATGCATGGGATCCTCGACCATGTCGTGCCCTACCTGCACGACAGGAAACAGTTCGGCCGGCCCATAGGAGACTTCCAGCTGATGCAGGGGAAACTCGCGGACATGTACGTGTCGATGAATTCGGCAAGATCCTACCTTTACGCCGTTGCCGCGGCCTGCGACCGCGGCGAAACGACTCGCCAGGATGCCGCGGCCTGCATCCTGTATGCGGCTGAAATGTGCATGGAATGCGCGACCCAGGGCGTGCAGGCGCTGGGTGGAGCGGGATATCTGAACGAATCTCCCCTCAGCCGCATGATGCGGGATGCGAAGCTACTCGAGATCGGTGCCGGGACCAGCGAGATTCGCAGGATGCTGATCGGCCGTGAACTCATGAAGGCGTCCGGGTGAGTCGCGGTCTCAAGCGCCGGGCAGGGTACCTGGAACGAGTTCCAGGATGACATCCCCGGATATGACTTTCGACTCCTTTGCCGGGCAATTTCGTTGGCAGATTCCCGACCGTTACAACATCGCACGGGATACATGCGATCGGTGGGCGGAAACCGAACCCGACAGGCCCGCGATTATCGATTGGTCATCCGGTCGCCGGCGGGAGTTCACGTATTCGGCGTTGAGAGTGATGGCCGACGGCCTGGCCAACAGGCTTCTGGAAGCGGGAATCGGAAAAGGCGATCGGGTCGGCGTCGGGTTGAGCCAGTCGGCGTTCACCGCTGCGGCCCATATCTCGATCTGGAAAACCGGGGCCATCTCACTACCGTTGTCACCCCAGTTCGGCGATGACGCGCTTCACTTTCGCCTCGCAGACTCCGGTGCCAGGGCGGTGATAACGGATCTCGAAGGCAGCAAGGGGTTGGCCTCGATCAGCGACAGGCTTCCCGCGCTGGAACTGGTTTTGCTGCCCGGTTCCCGATCGAACGCGTCTTACGGCACCACGGTCGAGGCTGCCGATACGGCTGCCGACGACCCGGCCTTGCTGATGTACACGTCCGGGACGACAGGTCCGGCAAAGGGCGTCTTGCATGCGCACAGGGTCCTGCTCGGACACTTGCCGGGTGTCGAAATTTCTCACGATCTGTTTCCGCAACCCGGAGACGTGATCTGGACTCCGGCGGACTGGTCATGGATCGGCGGGCTGCTCGATGTGCTGATGCCAGGGCTCCATCACGGAGTACCCGTGGTCGCATCGAGATTCCCGAAATTCTCCCCGGACCGTGCGAAGGAACTGATCGAAGGCGAACGCATACGCTGCGTGTTTTTTCCTCCGACAGCTCTCAGGATGCTGAGGGCGCATCGGTGCAGCATAGACGGATTGCGGACGGTCGCATGCGGCGGTGAACCACTTGGCGCCGAAATGCTGGATTGGGGGAGAGGCGCGTTCGGGGTCAAGATCAACGAGTTCTACGGCCAGACCGAGTGCAACATGGTCGTTTCATCCTGCGGCGCCTTGTCTGCGCACCGTCCGGGATGGACCGGACGACCCGTCCCGGGACACGAGGTCGCTGTCATCGATCGGTCGGGGAGACAGATCCAGGACATGGAAGGCGACATCGCGATCCGGAAGGGCACGCCTGTCATGATGCTCCGTTACTGGAATCGGCCGGATGCGGCCGCCGAAAAATTCCGCGGCGACTGGATGCTGACAGGCGACCGGGGCGTTGCCGCCGACGGGTTCATCCGCTTCGTCGGCCGAAATGACGAAGTCATCACGTCGGCCGGATACAGGATTGGACCGGCAGAGATCGAGGACTGCCTGTTGACACATGACTCTGTTGCGTCCGCCGGTGTCGTTGGCAAGCCAGACCCTGTGCGAACCGAGATTGTCAAGGCCTACATCGTTCTCCGCGAGAATGTCGCTGCGGATGGTGACATGGAACGCTCGATTCAGGATCACGTCAGGCAACGTCTCGCCAGGTATGCATTTCCCCGGGAAGTCGAATTTGTGGATGAACTCCCCATGACGGTAACCGGAAAGGTCATGCGAGCCGTGCTCAGGGAACGCGCCCGGGCCGAGACTCGCGAAACGCGGCGGTCATCGGAGGTTCATTGATGGCGGTTATCAGGTCCAGTCACGTCCCGGGATCGAAAAGCGCGATCGCGAACCGGAAGTCACAATTGGAACTACTCGAAACCGTCGCTCGGGTCGCGAAGCTCAACGCGAACGGAGGAAGCGATGCCGGCCGCAAGCGCCACCTGGCCCGGGGAAAGATGCTCCCGCGGGAGCGTATTGCCGGATTGCTGGATCCGGCGTCTCCGTTTCTGGAAATCGGCGCGACGGCCGCCTGGGGCGTATACGACGAAAACGTACCCGCTGCGGGGCTGATCGCCGGCATCGGGCGGGTTCACGGCCGGGACGTCATGGTCGTTTGCAACGATCCAACGGTCAAGGGCGGGACGTATTACCCACTGACCGTCAAGAAACACCTGAGGGCGCAGGAGATCGCGGAATCATGCCAGCTTCCCTGCGTCTACATGGTCGATAGCGGGGGAGCCAATCTTCCCAACCAGGCCGAAGTTTTTCCTGACCGGGATCATTTCGGACGTATCTTTTTCAACCAGGCAAGAATGTCGGCCGCCGGTATTCCCCAGATTGCCGTCGTCATGGGGAGTTGCACGGCAGGCGGCCTACTAATTTTATCTTTTAATTGATTAACAAGAGA
>JAPOVX010000144.1:0-5014 GCA_026707935.1 Paracoccaceae bacterium | reverse complement strand
AGATTGCCGTCGTCATGGGGAGTTGCACGGCAGGCGGCGCATATGTGCCCGCGATGTCGGACGTTTCGATCATCGTCAGGGACCAGGGAACGATCTTCCTTGCCGGCCCGCCGCTGGTCGAGGCCGCCACGGGCGAGATTGTCACGGCCGAGGACCTGGGTGGTGGAGACGTCCACACGCGACTATCCGGCGTGGCCGATTACCTGGCGGAAAACGATGCCCATGCGATCGAACTCGTGCGACAGTCATTGGAGACCGTCGGCAGGGGAGGTTCCGGAAAATACCGCGTGACGGACATCGAAGACCCGCAGTACGATGTGGAGGAATTGCTCGAGGTCGTGCCGGCGAATTCTCGCCAGCCATACGATGTTCACGAGGTCCTGGCACGCATCGTCGATGGATCGCGCCTCGACGAGTTCAAGGCGAGATTCGGCGAAACCCTGGTTACCGGCTTTGCGAACATCAAGGGAATAGCGGTCGGGATCATTGCCAACAACGGGGTGTTGTACTCGGAGTGCGCAATCAAGGCTGCGCATTTCGTCGAGTTGTGTTCGCAACGCCGGATACCGTTGGTGTTCCTGCAGAACATCACCGGGTTCATGGTTGGAAAGAAGTACGAAAACGAGGGCATCGCGCGGCACGGAGCCAAGATGG
The DNA here is from genome assembly GCA_026707935.1 of Paracoccaceae bacterium. GTDB lineage: Bacteria > Pseudomonadota > Alphaproteobacteria > Rhodobacterales > Rhodobacteraceae > JAPPHA01. The sequence goes on along the minus strand of JAPOVX010000144.1, from coordinate 4,360 downwards.
TGGCTGCCGTCGCGACGACGGCCGTCCCGAAGGTCACGATGATCATTGGCGGGTCGTACGGCGCCGGGAACTACGGGATGGCGGGCCGCGCCTATTCCCCGGTCTTTCTCTGGACGTGGCCGAACAGCAGGATTTCGGTCATGGGTGGTGACCAGGCGGCGGATGTGCTCGCCAATGTCCGGCGTGCCGCTGCGGATCGGCGGGGGGCGTCATGGTCCGAAGATGAAGAAGCTGAATTCCGGAAATCAACCGTCACGATGTTCGACGAACAATCGCATCCGCTTTACGCGTCGGCGCGCCTCTGGGATGACGGAATCATTGATCCACGGAAAAGCCGTGAAGTCCTGGCGTTGTCCCTCATTGCCGCGTTGAACGCACCGATCGGCGAAACGCGTTTCGGTGTATTCAGGATGTGAATCGCGGGTAGTCGGTAATGACTTTGAGCAAATGCGGTGAATTGACGGAGCTGATCCTGGTGCCTGCAAGACCGGGCTGGAACCGGCCGTGATCCAGAAGGTGTTGATCGCGAACCGGGGCGAAATCGCGTGCAGGATCATCCGCACCGCCAGGAGAATGGGAATCGCTACCGTGGCGATTCATGCCGATGTCGATGCTGAATCGCCGCACGTCGAGATGGCCGACGAGGCCATTGCCCTCGAACCTCCTTCATCGGCCAGGTGTTATCTTGATATCGACCGAATCGTCGAGGCGGCGCTGACCTCGAGCGCGGATTCCGTTCACCCCGGGTACGGATTCCTTTCGGAAAACCCCGAATTCGCGGCGCACGTCGCACAGGCGGGACTGACGTTCGTCGGCCCGCCGGTCGAAACGATTCGGGTGATGGGTCTGAAGGACATTGCGCGGGCGCGGATGATCGAGGCGGGCGTTCCCGTGGTTCCCGGATTCCCTGAACATGGATGCGGCGAATCCGAGTTGGCCGGGAAGGCAACGGAAATTGGTTTCCCGGTCCTGGTCAAGCCTGTCGCTGGAGGAGGCGGTATCGGCATGAAGAGTGTCGATGGCGCCGATGAGCTGCCGGCTGCGGTTGCAGCTGCAAAACGCGAGGCAGCCGCGGCATTTGGAAACGAGGCGGTTGTCATCGAAAAGCTGATCGATGATCCCAGGCATGTCGAGATCCAGGTGTTCGCCGACCGCCACGGCAATGTCGTGCACACCTTCGAGCGTGACTGTTCGCTCCAGCGCCGCCATCAGAAACTGGTCGAGGAAGCACCCGCGCCGGGAATGCAGGCGCACATGCGCAATGCGATCACGTCCGCCGCCATATCCGCAACCAGTGCTGTCGGATACGTGGGTGCCGGGACCGTCGAGTTCATCGCTGATGCCTCGGACGGACTCAGAAGTGACAGGTTCTGGTTCCTTGAGATGAATACGCGCCTGCAGGTCGAACACCCTGTCACCGAGGAGGTGACGGGGATTGATCTGGTCGAATGGCAGTTTCGGGTCGCGGCGGGAGAGCGAATTCCCGTGAAACAGGAGCGCATTGGACTCAAAGGGCACGCGATTGAAGCGCGGCTGTATGCGGAGGATCCGGCCAACGGATTCCTGCCGAGTCCGGGCCGAATCGCCTTGGCAAGGTTCCCCGATGCCAAGGGTGTTCGCGTGGAGAGCGGAGTCCGTTCGGGCAGCCAGGTTCCCTCGGAGTATGATCCGCTGATCGCGAAGATCATTGCTTCCGGCAAGACCAGGGAAGACGCACGGCTGCGGCTGGTCGAAGCGCTCGATGCGACGCGCGTTGCCGGGGTTCGCACCAACCGGACGTTCCTCCGGGAGCTGGTCAGGACCGACGCGTTCACGACCGGTCAGATGACCACCGGGACCGTGAACCGCGCCGAAGATCTGGCGGTCGTTCCTTCGCCGCACCAGGAGATCCTTGCAATCGCGGCAGCCGTTGCGGCAGGAATCCCGGAGGGTAACGACTGGGCTTTCGGCTTCGCCTTGTGGCAACCACTCTTCCGGCGAATCGTGCTGATCGTGGACGGAATGGAACGCCAATTCGGCGTTTCGGTCACTTCGTCGGGTGAATGCACGATTGGCGACGGCAGCGAGTCGGCCAGGGTTCGGGCAGTCTCGGTTGATCGCTGGGATGTCAACGGATTGCCGATCAACGCGATCGCGCTCAGATCGGGGGACTTCGTTCGGGTCCATGGGCGGCATGACTGGCAGTTCGAGCTGCCTGTGCAGGTTGATCCGGGCAGAGATGACCACGCGGGTCTCGTCGATGTCCGGGCGCCGATGACGGGCAGGATCGCGTCCGTTCATGTTCAACCCGGTGACCGGGTCGAAGCCGGCAGCTGCCTCGCGACGATGGAGGCAATGAAAATGGAACATTCACTGGAAGCCGCGCAGGACTCGAAGGTCACGGGCGTCATGTGTACGGTTGGCAGGCAGGTACGGGAAGGCGAACTTCTGATCTCACTGGATCCGATCCAATGATTCGACTGCACCACTGCAAACAGACGCGCTCGATGAGGGTTCATTGGCTGCTGGGAGAAATCGGCATCCCGTTCGAGAGCCGGGTCTGGCCTTTCGACAGGACATTGCGCCAGGACGAGTACCTGCAGCTGTCGCCGGCAGGCCGGGTTCCGTCCCTCGAGGACGGCGATCTGACGATGTATGAGTCCGGGGCCATCGTGCAATACCTGTGCGAACGCTTTCCTGACTCCGGATTCGGGCGCCCCCCCGGCCATCCCGAACGGCCGCGCTGGCTCATGTGGCTGCATTTCTCGGAGACCATCGCCCAGCATCTTGCCAATTTGACCCAGCATCACATTTTCCTGCGGGAGGACTGGATGCGTTCCCCGACGGTCATGCGTCTCGAACGCATGCGCCTGGAAAAGACACTCGGTGTTGTCGAGACAGCGTTGGACGGCCAGGACTACCTGCTTGCGAGCGGCTTTTCCGCGGTCGACTGCAGCATCGGTTATTGCGTCTATGTCGCGCGGTTTTTCACCTGTCTGGACAGGTTTCCTAGAACCCGGGAATATTTCGTGCGCATTTCCGGACGACCGGCTTTCCAGGCGACGTTGCCGGCCGCGGGGGAAGCTCGCCTGTACGAAAAGGACTTCTACCCGGTTCCGGACGACTGAATTCGTCGCTTCGTTCGAGTCCGGGAACGGCGTATGTTCCGGTTGTCACGGGCTAAAGTGCGGCGGTGTCGAAATGATGGCCGGATCGACCCGAAATCCTTCCCAGGGGTTCCTGTTGCGCCCGGGCGCCGAACATGCCGGATCATATCCCGGCCGAAACAGAGATGAAGCACCCATGCCAACGTGATTGCGTGATCGGGTTGTCAGGGCAAGGCATCGGGTCAATCGCGATGATCGCCCGAGAAGAGTCGGTCGGTGCGCCAGTTCAACAAACGGATATTTTGGGAGTTGCCGAATTGGAACAGTTCCAGACCCTGGAAGTCAGCGTCGATCAGCGGGGCGTCGCGAGAGTCGCGCTCAATCGCCCCGAGCGCCACAACGCCATGAACGGACAGTTGATCCGTGATCTGTCCAGCGCGGCGGTCATGCTCGACGATGACCCGCGGGTGCGGGTGGTCGTTCTTGCGGCAAAGGGCAAGAGCTTTTGTGCCGGCGCGGACCTTGGTTGGGCCAAGGCGATGATCGGGGGCGACCACGAGTTTCGCATGGAGGAGGCGATCTGTTTGGCGAACATGTTCAACAGGCTGGACTCACTGGGCAAACCGCTTGTTGGACGCATTCACGGGCAGGCGTTTGGAGGTGGAATCGGGCTGATGAGTGTCTGCGACGTGACAATAGGCGTCTCGGGCAACCGCTTCGGTTTGACCGAAACCCGTCTCGGGCTCGTGCCGGCCACGATTGGACCGTATGTTGTCAGGCGGTTGGGTGTCGGTACGTCCCGGTGGTTGTTCACGTCTCCGAGGTTGATGAACAGCGAAGAGGCGCATGATCTCGGAATTCTTTCCCGTGTCGTTCGTGAAAGGGAACTGGACGCGTCGATCGAAGACGCTGTTGCACCGTTTCTCTTGGCCGCTCCCGGTGCAGTGCGGAAAGCGAAATCCCTCGTGAGGCAGCTCGGGGGCGAGATAGACAAGGAGACAGTTCAAGGCACTGCCGAACTGCTGGTTGAAGTGCTGGAAGGGGAGGAAGCCAAATCGGGAATCGATGCATTTTTCGGAAAGAACGCCCCGCCTTGGCAGGTTTGAATGACAATCTTGTCTCGCCAGTTTCGCCGCGGTCCCGTCCGAGATTGGCAATGTGGACAAACGCGCCCGACTTGATCCCCGAGTTCAGCAGGACCACGGTAAATGGTTGGCCCCATCGTGTAGTTTGTTCGTAGAACCACGTTAAGGAAGAACATCACGCGAACACCC
>JAPOVX010000381.1 GCA_026707935.1 Paracoccaceae bacterium | reverse complement strand
CAATCAAAACAACGTATTAAGTCACGTCAGAATTGAAACGTTGGGACAGTAGTGGCGGACTCTAGTATTTCAACTACTGCTTTTCCGAGAACTTCATAGTCTCCACTTTCTCCAAGTGCCGCTTGGATCCGTTCAGAAGCGGCTAACTTGTAGGCCTTCTCGTCCCTAGCCAATCCCGAACCAGGATCGACAAAACTGTGGAAGTCCGGACAGCGGTCGAGGAATTGCTTGCGCAATTCGTCAAGAGCAGATCTGTCGACACGACGATCGCTCAGATCGAATCGAAAGACTGTAGCAGAGCTTTGATCGGCTCCAATCCTTTGGGGAGGCGAGACCTGCGCTAGTTCCTGAAACTTGCTCCCGGCAAGAGCTTGGCAGATGTTTGGCCACGCCTCGTACAAGCCGAGTGCTTCGTTCACGTCGCGTACAAGGACTTCGACTACCTCGCGCCCTTCTTCCCGGGCAGGCTTGATGTAGTTTTCGAGGACAAATTGACGAATGCGGTCGGCATCCTTGCCCGGTCCTGGAGGCTCGCCGTTGAGGAACCGACCGTATTGCCGTAGCCAACTGCGCCAGCTTGCAAGCCGGTTGCGGGGTTTCACAGAATCCGGCATTAAAATCCGGTAGTCGTGTCCTCCGTTGCTGGTATTTTCCTGCATCTGGCGCAACCGATCATGCAAAGACTCGAAACGATCGGCTTCCCAAGCTGCATCGAGATCTTGGAACGGCACACCAAGTTGCCGCAGTTTCTGTTCTATCTTCTGGATCGCGGAAACACGCGTGTCCCGCCCCTTGTCAGTTCGAGCTCCGCCTTGCTCGAGCCAATTCCTGAACGTGCTTTCCTTTTTCATGACCTCGCCGTGTTCACAGGTTAGATTTCGAAAACCGCGCGATTTCTTGTCCGGCTGACATAGGTCACCCGGCATGAATCGGGCGCAAAAGCCACAGAATACGATTGCATCGGAATGCGCCAGATTTAATTAAAATGCACCAGATTAGATTTAATATGTGCAAGTTGAAAAGCGATTGAGCGAAAGGATTTGTTGGCAGCAGTTTTCGAGGATCGGGACATTGCCGAACTGACGGTACGCGAGAAGGATATTTCTATGGCCATCACGTCATAGAACCCATCCGTCTTCTGGTTCCAAATCCAAACAAGGCGAATGGCAAACATTTGCTTGAAAGCAATCTACACTGAGATGTCCTGATCCATTTAAGATTTCTTGGGTTTAGGCGGGATTCGCTCCCCTTTAGCGCTATGCCGGGGTGTCAAATCCTAAAAAATTGAAGCAACACAGAGCAGATCATTACGACTTCCTCTAGAAAGGTTGGTCCGTAACGCAAGCACAGTGGATTCGGTGATACTCTCGGCCATTTGACCTGTGTTGATCAAGTAGCGGAAGATAACTTGGACCCTGTCTCGACCTGCCCAAATCGGATGTCCAATTGTCGGTTCAATAGCGTGGGCATTTCATCGACAGAACTTGACGCACTTGATACCAAACCATGGAATTGAAGTGCGAGCAGGGGGACGCAGTGATGGTTGATGCGAATCGCCTCGCCCAAGCGAAGGCAGTTGTTCTTGAACACTTTGACAACGTCGACTTTGCCAAGGCGGAGAATGTGTCAGAGGCGCTGGGACGGCGCACATCTTCGAAGTGCAGGTTTCACTTCGTCCATCCATTCAACGAGGCTGTCGGGGCGGAAGCGGCGTCCGATCTTTTCTGGAAACCGATTAAGGAGTGTTTTTCTCCCTTGCAACGACGGCAGGACATTTTTTTCGCCGGCCGCAACAGGGTCGATCAGGAACACACGGTGTGGGTGGTTTCGATGGGTCATTTGCTCGGCCTCTTCGATCAGCCATTTCTCGGAGTTCGACCGACGCGGCAAGCGACGATGCTGAGATACGCCGAATTCAACCGGATCGAAGGAAACAGGATCGTCGACAACACGATCTTTCTCGACACCCTCAATTTCATGCATCAGGCTCGGGCCGAGGCCCTGCCGCCATCGACGGGCGCAACGATGGTTACTCCGGGCCCACGGACCCATGATGGACTGATTTTCTCGGATCCGCCTCCCAGTGAAGGAAAAGCGACACTGGACCTGATCCTTCGAATGATTGACCGTCTCGTATCGGCCGATGTCAAGACGACAAGGGAAGACCTGCAACTCGACTGGACCGAGGACATGATTTGGTGGGGGCCGGGCGGCATCGGGGCGCCCTATACCCAGGCCAGGTATCTCGAACAACATACCGGTCCGTTCGAGGACGGATTGGAATGGGGGCATCATTGCGGCCACAGGATGCAGTGCGGCGAAGGCAATTTCGGCGGCTTCTTCGGCTGGCCCAGTCTTGTCGTTCGCTCAAAAGGTGGCTACATCGGGCTGGCACCTGCTGTCGACAAACAAACAAACATGCGCGTTGTGGACTTGTACCGACGCGAAAACGGACTATTGGCCGAGAACTGGAACTTCATCGATCACCTTCATTTTCTGGATCAGAATGGTGTAGATCTCGTTTCTCGCCAACGGATGCTGACCGGGCTGTAGTTTTTTCCCTGGGATTTCTCCTTGGTGAACGGCATCGGCCAGCTTTAACCCGGATAGTGTTTGCCGCGTTGAGTTCATGCAAACATAACTTGCCACCAACGGGCCAAACGTTACCCTTAAGTGTCTCACTCAAGTCAAGAAAAGGAACCAATTCATGTTGAATCCGAAAACTCTGCTCGGCGCAATCGCAGCGATGATCGTTGCCGGCGGGGCTGCGACCGCGGGATGCGGCATCTCGAGCGGAAATATCAGCGTGCTCGCCAATGACTTCCCGGCCCTTCACGCAGTCGTGTCAACAGCCGAAGAATGTGCGGGAGACAATGTGACGTTCTCCAAGCACCATACTGCGCAGCACCGTGAAATCCAGGTCGCCGCGCTGACCGCAGACCCGGCAGAGTACACTGCCGTGATTGTCGCCAATTCGTCGGCCGTCCCGTTGATCAACAACGACCTGATCCGGCCGCTCGATGATTTGGTCGCGAAACACGGCCAGCACCTGAAAAAGAGCCAGCTAATCACCATTGACGGCAAGATCATGGCCATTGCGTTCATGGCCAATGCCCAGCACTTGTTCGTGCGCAAGGATATTCTTGACCAGGTCGGAAAACCGATCCCCGCCACCTACGAGGAAGTGCTCGAGACTCTCCAGGCCATCCGTGAAGCAGGAATCATGGAATATCCGTTCACGGCGCTTTTCAAGGCCGACTGGAATCTCGGGGAAGAATTCGTGAACATGTACCTCGGTCACGGGGGCGAGTTCTTCAAGCCTGGAACGGCCGAACCGGCCGTCAACAACGAGACCGGCATTGCAACGCTCAACATGTTGAAAGCGCTGACAGAATATACCAACCCCGACTTCCTGACGTACAACACGTCGACCGTCGCCCCGATCTGGGAAGCCGGGAATCTGGCAATTGCGCAGCTTTGGGGATCGACCGGCGGACAAATCCTCGATGACGAAGGCTCGACGCCAGAGGTTGTCGAGAATACGGTTCTTGCTTCGGCGCCAATGGTGGCAGGCGGCTCGACCCCGGCTTCATCGCTGTGGTGGGACGGCTTCACCATTGCGAAAAACATTTCGGACGAAGACGCTGAGGCGACCTTTATCGCCATGCTCAACGGAATTTCGGATGAAATGGTCAAGGCGAACAACGACAAGGCTGTCTGGTTGATGGACGCCTACGTTCCAGGCAAGGCGGCACAAGGTGTCGCACTGACGGCAGCTGGAGGAACCCAGCCATACCCGATGATTCCGTTCATGGGTCTGTTGCACCAGGCGTTCTTCATGGAATTGCCCGATTTCCTCCAGGGCAACGAAACGGCAGAACAGACGTTGACCGACATTGAGGCTTCTTATGTCGCGGCTGCCAAGGAACAGGGATTCCTGTGATCTGAGACGACAAGGGATGCGTCCGGAATCAGCCGGGCGCATCCGCACGTTCAGACCTGACTGAGCGGTCGCTCAACGGAGCGCATCAGACATGCCGCATCGTACGTTTGCATGGTTCATGCTGCCAACGCTGGCCGCGATGATCCTGTTCATCGCGCTGCCCATCGTCTCTGTCCTGGTCCAGTCATTTTTTGTCGAACACGAACAGGTAATGATCGAGGCCGAGAACTGTAACCCGTTCAAGTGCGAGACCGAACTGACGGTCGATACGGCAGCTACCCAAAAGCTGGTCGAAGAAGCGCCGCTGGGCCGTTTCAATGGGCTGCACACCTATACAAACCGCAATCACCTGGCGTTCTCTGAAGTCGCGGAAATCTGGATGTCCTCGGAAAACTGGGGACGGTTTATTGCCGGCGTCTACAATCTGCCCTTTTACAAGGCCCTGTTCTTCACGCTGACTTACACCTTTGTCGTGGCACCACTTGTGCTCATCCTGGGACTGCTTGTCGCCCTTGGCGTCAACGCGCTGCCACGAATCGTCAAGGGACCTACGATTTTCGCTTCGTTGCTCCCGATGATCGTGACCCCTCTCATCGGGTCCTTGATCCTTTTCTGGATGGTCGATGCCGATGGAATCATCGGCGCAACACTTCAGGTCATCTTTGGCGACGACGACTTGTCCCTGAAGGCGTCTGCTCCATTGACCTGGATTTTGCTGATCGTCTACGGGATCTGGCACAACACACCATTCAGTTTCATCGTATTCTATGCCGGCCTCCAGACCGTCCCGAGAGAGACGATCGAGGCTGCGCAAATCGACGGGGCATCGAGGTTCCAGAGAGTTCGCTACGTTGTCGTCCCGTACATGATGCCGCTGGCCATATTCATCATACTGATGCAGTTGATGGACGGTTTCAGGATATTTGAACCCATCGTCGGGTTTTCGGCTTCGGCCAAGGCGACATCGCTTTCGTGGATCATCTACAATGACTTGTTTGGCGATGCCAAGCTGTTCGGCTCTGCGGCCGCGACGTCAGTCATGACCATCATCGGCGTCTGTATCCTTCTTGCCCCGGTGCTCGTGCGGACATGGCGCGATTTCAATCTGAAACGGGCATAGGGGGAAACGGGGTGGCAACTCCTGCACATCGACGCTCCAGCCTCCTGGTATGGTTCTCGACGAGCATGATCGTGCTTTGGTTGCTGATTGCCGTCGGCCCATTTGTCTGGACGGTCTGGGGATCGTTCAAAGTCCAGGGAGATTTCTTTTCCAAGGCCGATTGGCGGAACGCGATCTACGGAATCCTGACGATCGCGGAAACAGGGGACGCCTTTACCGGAGGCGGCTATTTCGGGGCCTGGATTCAGGAGGAATTCTGGCGCAATGTTATCAACACGTCGATTGTCGTTTCCTTTACGGTCATCATTTCACTGACCTTCGGGACCCTTGGCGGCTACGCGCTCGCGCGGTCCGGATTTCGCTATGCATTCTGGATATTGATCGCCGCCCTGGTTTTTCGGGCGATGCCTCACATTACGCTGGTTTCGGGATACCTGTTACCGTTTTTCCAGTGGAACCTCTGGGGGCACCTCTCGACCACGATCATTGTCCTGGTTGCGATCAACCAGCCATTCACGCTCTGGATGCTGCATTCATTTTTCCTGAATATCCCCAAAGACATGGATGAAAGCGCGATGGTCGACGGCTGTACGCGCTTTCAGGCTTTCCGGCACGTGATCATCCCGGTCATGTGGCCTGGTGTCATCACGACCGGATTGTTCAGTTTCCTCCTGGCCTATAACGACTTTGCGATCACTTCCATGCTCCTGTCCTCGGAAAACCAGACAATGGTACCCAAGATCGCCAGTTTCCTCGGAACCGTACGCGAACAGGGGAACGTGATGTTTGCGGTATCGGCTGTCGTCAGCGCAATCATTCCGCTGTTTTTCCTGGTGCTGTTCTTCCAGCGTCAACTCGTCAGCGGACTGACAGCGGGTGCCGTAAAAGGATGACTGCAGCATGATGACCGTCGCGCCCGGTCCATTTTCCGACGAAAAAACTCTCGTCCTGGATCACCTTTGGCGCCTCGACGAAGCGGAGGCGGGCGAACAGACAATCATTGCATTTGAGCGGAGTCATGCCGAACGACACATCTACCGCGGCGTGCATCCGTTCAATTCACTGACCGGTCCCCGGCAACTGGCAAGCACGGTCTGGACTCCCTTCAAATCGTCGATCGGGCGGGTCCAACGGCGGTTGGATATCCTGATTGCGGGATACCACGATTTCGAGCCCGGGAATTCAACCTGGGTTGTTGCCATGGGACAGATCCTTGGCCTGTTCGACTCTCCCCTCCTTGGCATTCCACCCACAAGAAAAGCCGTTCACCTTCCCTTTGCATCCGCGTTTCGGGTTTCCGACGGGGAAATCGCCGAGACAATCGAGTTCCTGGACGTTCTGTCGATCATGGACCAGGCTGGCTCGAACCCGTACGCCGCAAGTCAGACGGCGGCACAGTTGATGTCGCCCGGACCGCGAACCCATGACGGGGTGCTTACGGAAAGACAAGCGGTCGAGGATGGCCGGAAGACCCTCCAACTGACCAAGGCCATGCTTGATGATCTCGTGGACGGGGGAATGTGTTCGCCAACCTCTCACCTGGAACGTTTCTGGCACCCGGACATGAACTGGTTCGGGCCAACCGGAATTGGCGCCTGCCTGGGTTTCGAAGGATATCAGCGCGGGCATACACGGCCGTTTGAAGAACGCCTTGAGTTCATCGACGCCAAGGATGCCCGGTGCGTTATCTCGGAAGGCCAATACGCCGCGTACTTCTGGCGCCCGTGTCTTGCGATGAAGTCGACTGGTGGATTCCTCGGGCTTCCTCCCATTGACACGCCGGGGGAGATGAGAGTCGTTGACTTGTACAGGAGGCACGGACAGAAACTCGCGGAAAACTGGATCTTCATCGACATGCTGCATTTTCTGAAGATGCTGGGAGAAGACACGCTTGAAACAATCATCGGAAATCCTTGAATGAATACCGTAAACACCGGGATTGGTCACCGGTCATCACATCATCCGGCACGCGCACTGACCCGATCGCATATGCCGGGTTCCTACGAAATTTCGTTGGCACGCTACACCGATGGCCGGACCGTCAGGATTCCATCCGACTACGGTCCTGAACAGAAACTCTCCGGGTTCCATCCCGAATACAGGAACATCGTCGACTACATCGTGCGAATCACGCACCGGATTTGGGAAACCGACAATCGGAATGTCGCGTATATCGGCGAGTGTTACGCGCCGGATTCAATTGTTTTTGATGACTACGGCCTGCAGTCCGGAAACCAGAAAATCATCGACGATACCCATCACACGACATCCGCGTTTCCCGACATCGTTCTCGATGCGGAGGAGGTCATCTGGGCCGGGGATGACCAGGTCGGATTTCACACATCCCACCTGACCCGGATTACGGGCACGAATTCCGGACCTAGCCGTTATGGCCCACCAACAGGGCGAACGGTCGATTTCGTGGTGATTGCGAACTGTGTCTCTCTGGGAAATGACATTTTCCTGGAACATGTACTCTACAACACGTCCGCAATGCTGATTCAGATTGGTCTGGATCCCTGGAAAGAGGCGGAACGCCTCGTTTCCGATCCACCCAAGGGTTGGCCGCGCAATGACCGTGTCTGGAACGAGTTGAGATCGGCGACCAGTCCGGAAACGCCGATTTCCCAGGCCGAACCCGTCGATGGTTTTGACCCGGACATGTTCGCGCGTCAGGTCCATGATTCCGCCTGGAACGGAGATATCGGGACGGCCGAACAAGCATACGCGAAAGACTTCGGCTTTGAAGGAACGTCGCTCAGGATGTTCAAGGGCACTGACTCCTACCGGTCGTACGTGAGTGAACTGAGAAGTGCGTTTCCGGATCTCACCATGACGGTGGACGAGGTCTACTGGATGGGAAACGACCAGGACGGCTGGCTGATCTCGACACGCTGGAGCGCCGAGGGCATCCATTCCGGTGGGACCGCTTACGGCAAACCAACGGGGGCGCCGTGCCAGATTTGGGGCATTACGCAATGGCGGGTTGAGAACGGTCTCATTCAGCAGGAGTGGCAACTGTTCAATGAGTTTGACCTGATGATGCAGATCGCCAGGAACCGCGATGACCGCGACTGATTTCCGGTCCGAAAAGAATCTTGTCCTTGCTGCCAACGCGGCCATTGACGCGGCAGGCCCAAACGACACCGCAGCTGTCCTTCAGCAATGGACCGATTCGGAATACCGGTGGCGTGGCGTATATCCATTCAATGAACAGGCGGGGCAGGAGGCAGTTGCCGGTGTCTTCTGGTCTCCTCTGAAATCCGCCTTCGGTCAGCTTCAAAGGCGGCCCGACATCTTCATGGCCGGACTCAATTCGATCGATGGCGGTTCTTCGAAGTGGGTCGTCGAAATGGGCCACTTGATGGGCCTATGGGACGAGGACTGGATAGGCCTTCCCGCGACAGGCAAGATTGCCTTCCTGCGTTACGTCGAGTTTCACAGGATCGAGTCAGAAAAGATCGCAGAATCCGCAGTTTATGTCGATATTCTCAATCTCATGGAACAGTCCGGAACCAGGTACTTTCCTCTGCAAACCGGTACATCAATCCTGACGCCCGGACCGAGAACCCAGGACGGTCTCCTGTTTGATCCGCAGGATCCCGTGGATGGGAAGGCGACACTCGACCTGATCGAGGCAATGATTGTCGATTTGCGGGGGAACCGCGTTCATTCTCCGACAGGGCACATGGAGCAGTTTTGGCACCCCGACATGTGCTGGTTCGGCCCAGGTGGCATAGGTGCGAGCGCGTTCTTCGGAGGATATCGGCGCGGACATTGCCAACCATTCGAAGAAGGGTTGGAGTATGTTCGCCATACCGAACACAAATGTCGAATCGGTGAAGGCAGGTACGGCGGCTTTTTTGGTTACCCAAGTCTGAACATGAAGTGCACCGGGGGATTTCTCGGCATGCCCGCAACGAAGGTTGCCGCCGACATGCGAATCGTTGACCTGTACAGGCGCGAGGGTGACAGGCTTGCCGAGAACTGGATTTTCATCGATCTGCCATACTTTTTTGCCCAGCAGGGACTCGATATTCTCGAAATCATTCGAAATTCGTGATCGCTTGATCACGGGACAAAGGGTGTCGGCCAGATTCGGGG
>JAPOVX010000397.1 GCA_026707935.1 Paracoccaceae bacterium | reverse complement strand
GGGATTCAATGCCCCTGGCTGCAAACGCGGCATAATCCGATTATCGGCATTCCAACCCATGTTTGACACACAAGGCAAATTCAACGTCAGGCTCAGTCAACCGTATTTTCCTCTCATTCGAGATAGTGACAAAATTGCCCGTGGAGGATTTGGTGCTTGATTCCTTGGGACCGGTCGAGAAGATGGGGACAGTTGTGATTCCGAAGGAAACAGCCTGTTGAACTGGTTGAACATGCCCTGCAGGGCGCCCTTGGAGGATGTACGGCGGTTTGTCGGGACTTGTCTCATCGACCATGCCGCTTCAGCGGTGTTTTTGTCGCAGCGTTGGAACAAACCGTTCCGCCGGTCGGCCGACGCTCCGCGGTTTCGGGTCACATCGGGAGACACCAAGGCCGGACGGAGCCAGGGACGATGTGCGAAACCGTTATAACGGCGTAACGGCGTGACGTTGGCAGGCACCGGGACGGAACGGCCAGTACTGCCATTCGACCCGTCAGACCTGCAGGGGACCAGTTAGAGAGGACTTGCGACCATGAACGAAATCCATGACATTTCTCACCACGACATCTTTCGGCATCCCGAACACTGCGTGAACCAGGTGTGTGCCCGTACGCTCGCGAACGGCGATATCGTGGCAGTGTTCAATGAGGAGCGGTTCCCGTTCCACCATGACAGCGGCCAGACCCTCATTGCCCGGTCGTCCGACGGGGGAGTCACGTGGTCGGATCCCGCCGTCGTGCTCCCCTGGACCGACACGAGCGGAAACTGGGACTGCGGAATATGCGAACTCGCCGATGGTTCCCTGATCGTCAATCTGACGATCACGGCATTCTTCAAGCGCGGCATACGCGCCGAGCAACCGTCTTGGAGTTCGAGACCGCACACGCGCGAATGGGGCGACTGGACATGGGCATTCAAGACACAGGGCTGGATCGGGACCTATGTTGTGAAGTCCAGCGATGGCGGCAGGTCGTGGAGCGATCCGGTGCCGTGCAATGTCCGCCCGCTCAAGCACGGCGGTTGCCGTTCCGGCTGTTGGCTGCTTCCTTCCGGCGCTCTCCTGATGGGACTGTACGGGCGAATTCGGGGATACGGTGAAGAGGGCGAGGGTGAATCCACGCGGTCAGCACTGATCCGGTCAGACGACGGCGGATCCAATTGGGAATACTATTCCACGATCGCCTACGACCCGGCCTCGATCATCGACTATGAAGAACCGGCAGTGCTCCGCCTCAGGGACGGAAGGCTGGTCTGCTTCTTGCGGACCCACGTCAATCCGAGCGGCGATGCGAAGAACATGGCCATGACCATTTCCGAGGACGACGGTTTCTCTTGGACACCACCGAAATGGACAAATATCTGGGGCTATCCCGCCGATCTCATCGCGCTTGCCGACGGCCGATACCTCATGGTCTATGGCTACCGTCGTCCTCCGTATGGAACGCGCGGAATGGTTTCTGAAGACGGCGTCAATTGGGACGTCGCCAATGAATTCGTGATCCGGGAAGGAGGGGTTCCCTCCAGCAATGCGGTCTTTTCGCCCTCCTCACGCCTCGGTTGGGGCTCGGGAGAAGGAGATGGCGGCGGAGGAGTCGATCTCAACAATCCGGGCCTGTTCCAGCATATCGGATATCCGACCGTGGTACAGGCGCCCGACGGGGCAATCGTCGCCTGCTATCACGAGTGGAGCAACGACAGGAATCCGCTGCAGTTTGTGCTCTGCACCCGCTTCAGGGTCTGAGACAACCCGCCACAATGTCATTTCGCGCGCATTGACTCTGGACTGGAGGTTCGAACCGCGGTCCCTGAATGATCGAAACGTGTTCCCGTTCTGTTTCGTCAACCAGGGCCTTCATGGCATGACCCCGACGCGACGCCTCCGGGACGGCACAGGGCACCTGCAGGACCGGTTCTAGATTGATTCTCCGGTCTGGTTGTCGAACAGGTAGAGCCTGTTCATGTCGAATCCGTATTGCCCGCTCGTCATCGGCAGCGTATCGGGTCCAACGTCGATCGCGGCGGTTACCGGCGTGTCGCCGACCCGTGCGGCGAGAAACTGGCTTGAGCCGATGTATTCCGCAACATCCACTTCGAGGCGAATTGGCGCAAGGGCAGCATCCCGAGCGCCCCCGGGACTATCAGGGGCGGCAAAGTGCTCGGGCCGCAAACCAATCCTGACCGTGCGCGATGAAGTCGCGCGCGCTCTCGCGGCAAGTTCCGGCGGCAGCGGAAGTTCAAATCCATCCCCGCGCACGGACACCGGATCCGTGCCCGTAATCTCCGCATCGAGGAAATTCATCGAGGGAGAACCGATGAAGCCGGCCACAAACAGGTTGTCGGGAGCATTGTACACCTCTCGAGGTGTACCTACCTGCTGGATCCGGCCATCGTCCAGGATCACGATTCGATCCGCCATCGTCATCGCCTCGATCTGGTCGTGGGTGACATAGATCATCGTCCGTTCGAGTCTCTTGTGCAGGATCGACAACTCGGTTCGCATCGATGCCCGAAGTTTTGCGTCGAGGTTGGAAAGCGGTTCATCGAACAGGAAACAGTAGGCGTCACGGACGATCGAGCGCCCCATTGCCACACGTTGACGTTGTCCGCCGGACAGGTCCCTGGGCTTCCGTTCCAGAAACTCGGTCAGCTCGAGCATTTCGGCCGCCTTGCGCACGCGTTCCCTTATCTCGTCCTTCGGGGTCCTGCTGAGCCGCAGGGCAAATGACATGTTGGCGGCAACGTTCATGTGCGGGTAGAGCGCGTAAGACTGGAACACCATCGCAATGTCGCGGGACTTCGGCGGCACCCAGGTCACGTCGCGTCCGCCAATGTAGATCGTGCCGCTTGTCACGTCCTCCAGTCCTGCAATCATCCTGAGCGTCGTCGACTTGCCGCATCCGGACGGCCCGACAATTACCACGAACTCGCCTTCTGCGATCGAGAGGTTGAGTTCCGGTATGATGGTTAGCTCTCCGAACCTCTTCACGACGTTCTCCAGCATGATTCCGGACATTCGGCCTTCCTCCGTGGTTTTCTGCGGGTCAGCCTGCGACTAAGGTCGCCCGATGAGACGGGTATGGCTGGAATGCGCTGCCATCGGATCGGCAATGCACATGATTTCGCGCGCCCCGCTCATCCCTTCATCCCCGACGTGATGACGTTGTCCATGAAGAAACGTTGCAATATCAGGAAGACGATCAGGCTCGGAATGATAAGCATCGTGACCGCCGCGGCCCCCATTCCGTAGTATTGCGTTATATTCGTGCTTCCCTGGAGCGATGGCGAAAACTGGTTCAAACCGACCGGGAGCGTCCTCACGGAATCCGAAGTGCTCATGATCAGCGGCCATAGGTACTGGTTGAAATTCTCCGCAAATGCCAGGATACCGACCGAGACACAGGCCGGAATTGAAAGCGGAAGCACAACCAGCAAAAACCGCGCCCATAGTCCCGCGCCATCGATCGCTGCGGCGTCTTCCAGTTCACGTGGAATACTCAGGAAAAACTGCCGGAACAGATATACGGAAAACGGACCGGCAACCGAGGGCAGAATGATCGACCACCGGTTCCCGACAAGTCCGAAATCCCCCATCATGCGATACAACGGTATCAGCATCACCTCGAACGGCATCATGAAGGACGCGAGAACGAGCCAGAAGAGGAAATTCCGGCCGAAGAATCGCAGGCGCGCAAAGGCGTAGCCCGCAGCCGCGCCCAACACGATCGTGAGGAATGTCGACACGATCGATATGTACAGGCTGTTGATGGTCCATTGTCCGATCGGCTTTTCCAAAACCTTCTCATAGTGTTCGAAGGAAATCTCGGAAGGAATCCACTGCGGTGGATTGGTCAGTATTTCTCCGGTCGGTTTCAGCGAAGTGAGGATTACCCAAAGCAGCGGAACAAACCACAGGACCGTGAACAGCAACCCAATCGCGACAATCGTCAGGCGAATGGCGCGTTCGCCCCGCCTGGTCGCCAGCATGTTCACGCCCGGTCCGGCCATCACTCAGAAGTATTCCTTGTCTGCGCGCAACAGCGTGAAACGCAATATCGTCAGGATCATGATGATCAGAAAGAGGACGACGCCAACCGCGGCCGCCATGCCCTGCTCAAATCGCACGAAGCCCTCCTGGAAGATATAGTAGACAACGCTGGTCGAATAATCGCTCGGGCCTCCCTGAGTGATAATATGGATGAGGCTGAAGACCCGCATTGCCTCAATCAGGGTGATCGTGATCACCAATGAGGAAACTGGGAGCAGAAGCGGAAACGTAACTTTCCAGAAAGACTGCCACGCATTTGCGCCGTCAATACGAGCGGCATCGAGAAGTTCACTTGGAATACTCTGAAGCGCGCCGAGGAAGATCACCATTGCGAATCCTGCCTGCCACCAGGTCGTGATGAACGCAATCACCGGCAGGACAAGAACCGGTTCCTTCAGCCAGGCGATGCGGTCCGGCAATCCGAGCATACCAAGCCCCACATTTACCAGGCCGAACTGCGTCTGAAGCGTCCAGTTCCAGACGATTGCGATAATCGTCGCCGTAAGGACAAATGGCGCGAAGAATACGAGGCGCGAAATGGTATGGGTCGCCAACTTGCGATTCACATAAACCGCCATTGCCAGACCAACGAAAAAGGACATCGGAACGACGATAATTGAATACTGGAACGTGATGATGAAGGCCCGACGAACCTCGGAATTGGTCATCACCTCAACGAAATTCTCGAAACCGATATAGTTCCCCGGTCTCGGTCCAACCCTTGCGTCCGTGAAACTTGTCAGTATGCCAAGAAAAAACGGATAGATCCTGAAAATCAGGAACACGACCAGAAACGGAATGATAAACGTATAGGCAAACGGATTTACGCGTCTCAGCGCAATGAACCACCGGTGATCCGGGGGTCCGGAGCCCTCAACCCTGTTGTCGGGCGTGATCGGCGTATAGTTTGCCAACGGTGTACCTCAAAATCGGCAGCCTGGCGCCCGGAGACGAAGGAAGGCAGAAATTGCTGGCCTCACCGGCGGTTTGCCCCGCAGGCAAACGGGTCCGATGTCGGACGCCGTGTCTGCCGTGTCCAGGAATTCATCATTGCCTGACGCCGTCCGGTTCCCAGAACCATTCGTGTCTTTTGATCTTCAGGTCCGGAAACCTGTTCCAGTAGTGCGCAACCGGGCTGTCCCGCCAACCGCTTTCGATTGCCTCCCAGGAGAACGGTTCGCCTGCGTCACAGCCGTGGGGTTGAAACCACTCCTCGGCTATCATGTGGCTTGTTCCCGTGTAGCGAAAATCAGCCGAAAGCCGGAGTTTGTCCCGCGTCAGATTGTCTGCCGCAGCATGGACAGTGAGCATCTTGAACAGCAGGATATCCCCGCACCCGTACTCGGACTGCCGCCACACAAGACGGGGATCGACCTCAACGATCCTGCCCCCGGGGCCGGACGCCGGTTTCGGCTCGAGAAAACCGGACTTGTGGCTTCCCTCGAGAACCTTCAGTCCTCCGACCTCGAGCGGCACATCGCCCAGCGGAACCCAGCAGGAGATCGTCTCCGTAGAGCCGCCGACGAATATCCAGTCCTGGTGCGCCGGGGTGCCGCGCGCATTGTCCCGGGGAAATGCGATCCGCCCGATCGTCTGAGGGAAAGGAAACACTTCCTCTTCGAACAGGGCCTCCATGATGTCGATGATCTTCCGATTGAGTTTCAGGCCATGAAACGCCTCCAGTGCCTGAACCCGCGCATAGACGTCCGCGTATTCTTCGTCTGTCTCCATTATGGGTGCACGGTCCGACAATCCGTCGATCAGTCTTGCGCCGGGGCGCAGCCACCCAGCCTGTTCGCAGATTTCAAGAATCTGCTGTCTGAGATCCAGCACCTGCTCCTTAGGGAGGATGTCCCGGAAAAACAGGTAGCCGTCGGTGCGCAACCGCTTTCGCAGGCCTGCCGGACTATTGAGTAGACCGTTTGATTCTAAAAATGGCGACATCTCACCACCCTGTAATCGAAAAGACCTCCAGGTCGTACAAATGGCGTGATCTCGCCACCCCAGCCGAAATCCGCGAGGGGAAGGTCGCTGGTTGTCCCCTCGCGGATGAATGTACGCAGTTTGCCCGCAGCGGTCTATATGGCAACGGGTTCCTTTTGCAGGATGCCAGTAAGATGCTCATCGAGGTCATTGAGGCCTTCGTCCACAGTCCTGGACTTGTCCCAGACCTTGTCAAGCATACGGGTCACCGCACTACTGGCACCGCCGTAGACGGAGAATTCCGCCCCCTTCGGATGGGACACATCCCAGAAGGCATATTGACCGTTCTCCTCGGAACCTCTGAAGTGTTCCTTGTGCGGAGAACTGTTATATCCTTCGAATGCGAGGCCCTCCATCGTCACCGGAATCTGCGACGAAGCCACGCCGAATTCCCCTGCGCGCTCCACGATGTACTTGTAGATGTTGCCAACGGCTTCCTTGACATCGTCCGGACGACCGTACGGAAGCACCAGCCCGCTGTATTCGTACATCACGGCCCGCTCGTCTCCCAGGATCGGCATGACATCGGCGCGGAAGTTCAGGTTAGGCTGCTGGAGCGAACTTCCGACAACCCATGTGCCGGAGTAGAACGTCGATGCCTGGCCCGTCAGCCAGTAATCATACCGCTGGGTTATGTTCGGATCGGTGATTTCCCACTCGTAAAGGGAATTCAGAACGAATTCCGCGGCCTTCCGGCCAGCCTCGTTGTTGAAATTCGTCGCCTTTCCGTCATCGGAGACCATCGAACCGCCGTACTGGTACAGCAGGGCTCCCCAGATGTTGTTCGGCAGTATCCCCGACCTTGGACAGGAAAACCCGGACTGGATGATGTCGCCGGCGCTGTTTCGCAGCGTCATCTTCTTGGTCCACTCGACGAATTCCTCCAGATTCTCCGGTTCCCGGTCCGTCGGCAGGCCCGCGGCGTCCAGGTGGTCAAGATTGTAGAACAGGACCCACGAGTTCCAACCGTGCGGCACCGCGTAGAGCTGTCCGTCCCAACGGCACCGGTCCAGGATGTGCGGAAGCACCTTGTCGAGCGGATAATCGACCGCGGCCAGCATGTCGTCCATCGGGTCGAGAGCCCCGATTCCAAGGAATCCTCCCATGTACGGATAGTCGGTCTCGAACATGTCGGGAAGATCGTTGGCACCGTAGGCGGCCGTGAACTTTGTGTCACCCTCATTCGAGAAATTGTCAAATGCGACATCGTACCCGTGTGCTTCAGCCGCACGCTGGCCGAACTCGATGAGGGGGTCTCCAGCCGATGCTCCCAGTCCCAACCAGAACCGCATCTGTCTCAGCGCAAGCGCTTGTTGCGGCGTGAGGCTCAGCGTGGCCGTGCCGATGGCTGCCAGGGACGAATTCCTCAAAAACTTCCGTCTCGAAAGTCCATTCATCATTTCTCCTCCCAAATTCCAAATTGATTTCGATCGCATGCCGCAAAGGATTCCCGAGAGAACCAGCAATCGGCAAAAACAGCTTTTTTTGAATCCGCTAGAAAATCCTCTGCGCGGCGACGTCCTCACGGTAGCGACCGTCCTGAGACCTGTCAAGAAGACCTAATCGGAACGGGTGTGAATCCGGCATGGCGACATGATTTGGCGAGGACCGAGGGATTTTGCCGCTGCGAATCACCCGGATTTGGGGTTTCGACGCGTTCCGGCCGACAGAGGTGACAAAAATCCAGATCGGCACAGAATATTGTCACCATCGGGGGATCTTGCGAATGTTCCTTCCGCAAGACATCGCTGTTGCGCGGCCTTGTTGTTCAGGCCGTTTCGGCTATGCACGAATTGCTCTGGCAGTGATTACAACGCCGCGCCAACCCACCAATCTTTGCAGTATGAAGCCAAGAAAATGTCACCATGGCAAATTTACACCCAATCGGAACTTCATCGGTGTAGTTCGAAGAGAAAATCATTGTCAGCGAGGTAAGTGAATCCGGGCGAGACTCCTGTAACGGTCCTGGCGGAGTTCATCACACGGAAGGACTTTGGCGGGATCAATCCCCGGTCGTTCGAACACCCTGCTCCGCAGCGGCATCGGGCGCGCCAACACCGGAAAACGGGGGTGGAATTTGGTCGGGTTCGTCACATCGCTCGGCGTCAACGTGGCCAGATCGATGAGAAGCACCATCAGTCTGTGGACTTGCGGCAGATCAGCGGGGCGATCGGTGTCCCGGCAAGCGAATTCGTTGACATGACGGTCCCATCGCGACCATCGGCCCGATTTGTACCGATTTCAACCAGGATGAACACATGAACCGCTGGAAGACAACAGGATCTGTCTCACGATCATGAGGAACGGCCGCCAATGCCGGAGTAACGTATCGACACTGAGTCCGAGTGGATCATTGACAGTTTGTTCTACAAATGTTCAAAAGGCCGGATGAACATGGAACAGGATCCAGGACGGCTTCTTGCCCGTGGCGTCATGCGTCACCTGATGCACCATGGCTTCGTGACAATGGAACAGTTCGTCCCGTCACCAGGGTTACGTGTCGACGTCATGGCGCTGGGTCCCAAAGGCGAGTTCTGGATTATCGAATGCAAGTCGGGTTTGGCAGACTTCAGGTCCGACACGAAATGGCATCGCTATCTCGAGTTCTGCGACCAGTTCTTGTGGGCCGTCGATACTTCGTTTCCGATTGACGTTCTGCCAACGGATACCGGTTTGATCATCGCCGACGGCTTTGACGCGAGTATCGAACGCAGTGCGCCGTGCATCCCTTCCAATCCGCTGCATGCATCCCGGCGCAAGGCGCTGACTCTGAGATTTGCCCGAACCGCTGCCCAAAGGCTACGAGTTGTTCACGACCCGCCTTCCGTCAGGAGATTTGCTCCTGAAGGCGATCACGATCGGTATCCGGATGGGGCGGCGAGAAGGAGTCTTTTCTCCACCCAAGCCTTGGGTCGAGCCGATTAGGCAGTTCCGTCGTTTTTTCCCGAGCGGCCCGAAATCCTCAAGGACCGGCCGACTTCGGACGGACCGATTCCGATCGGATGTCCCCCCCTTGAATGCATGACTTGCGCCGAAAGACGAGGCTTCGAGCCAGAGGACCCGCGTCGCGACCCTCTTCACGCGTTCGTTTCCGAGCACCGGTAGCCCTGCCTTGCAAAAGACCCGCCTGAACGCTATTCGTGCAGCTGTGCCGACGTAGCTCAGTTGGTTAGAGCACTAGATTGTGGATCTAGGGGTCCCCTGTTCGAGTCAGGGCGTCGGTACCATCCC
>JAPOVX010000028.1:9201-9458 GCA_026707935.1 Paracoccaceae bacterium | reverse complement strand
GAGTACGCCACCGGTTTCTGCGCGCCACATATCAGGCGACCCGCCCGACGAGACTTCCGCGCACCTGATGCCGAGGGCCTCGATCTCTGCTCTCGCATCGTGCATGAAGTCCGTCACACGTCTCTGACCGGCGATTGCCGGAAACGTCATCAACCCACCGAACGTCAGGCCGGGACATGCCGCGATGGTTCGCGCGAGCTCCATTGCCGCTTCCGGGGTCCGGACACCGCAGCGCCTGCCACCCGTATCGCACTCGA
>JAPOVX010000028.1:0-9191 GCA_026707935.1 Paracoccaceae bacterium | reverse complement strand
ACCAGAACGATTACCGGACGAGGCGCATTTTCGAACGCCGCGGTCAACCCCTTGATCACGGCGGTGCTGTCAGCGGTCACGGAAAGGGATTTCACCCGATCCGCAAGCGCCAGCAACCGCGTGAGTTTCGTTTCCCCGACGATGTTGTAGGTGATGAGGATGTCGTCCATGCCGCATGCGGCCATCACCTCGGCCTCTGCGATCTTCTGGCAGGTGATGCCGACCGCCCCGGCAGCGACCTGGGCCTTTGCGAAGAGGACGCTCTTGTGTGTCTTGACATGAGGACGAAGTTTCAGGCCATTCCTGTCGCAATGGGCCTGAAACCGGGCGATATTTTTCAGCGCCGTTGCTTCATCGATGACAAGCGCGGGTGTTTCGCATTCAACCGGCTTACGAGCCATGGGGACGTTCCGCCAGTGGCCAGA
Source organism: Paracoccaceae bacterium (assembly GCA_026707935.1). Lineage (GTDB taxonomy): Bacteria > Pseudomonadota > Alphaproteobacteria > Rhodobacterales > Rhodobacteraceae > JAPPHA01. The sequence goes on along the minus strand of JAPOVX010000028.1, from coordinate 8,766 downwards.
TCTTCCGGCTCAGGTTGCGATAGCCATTCGTGACCGGGTCGTTCGGATAAAGACCCTCGACGGATGCATAGAGGATTTCGGACGCGATCCGGGAAAACGCATCGTGGAAGTGATTGGTGGATTTTACCAACAGTATGTCCTTTTTTGCCGGATCGATGCCGAGGTTCAGGAAAACGTCGGGATTGAAGACCTGGCTGCGCACCGTGTTCAGTATTACGTCTATGCCGCCGGCCTCGATCCGGACACTGTTGCCGAGCGGTACGACAGCGTTGCCGAAGCTCTGGACGGCATCGAGGACAATCCGGCGCACGGTGACGGTGGCGTCGACCGGCTCACCGCCGTCCGGCGACATCTTGCCGCCGAAACGCAGGCGCAGGCGCGCTCCTTCGTCAGCCGACATGCAGGTGCGCACGGCGATGGGATCCCAGATTGTCGCTACGGCTGCGTTTTCGATGTTGCGCGCCAGCATTTCTCGCAGAATGATCGTGGAATCACCCGGCACGCCGCCGCCGGGATTATCCCAGACATCGGCGATGACCACGGGGTTCCTCCGTGCAGCCTGCGCCCTGTCGAGCGCTTCGACCGGGGTCAGGAAATCCAGCCGTGTCCTACCGCGCATCGCGAACAGCTCCATGCCCAGCCTTTCGGCCAATGCATCGCCTTTGCTCTTCGTGTCGTTGGTGATCACGATGACCCTCGCGCCGAGATCGGGCACATCGCCGGCCATGAACCCGTGAACGACCGAAACCGACAGAATATCGTCGATTCCCTCAAGTGCCTTTAACCGGTCGACATAACCGCGCATCGGCTCGAGGCTGGTCGGCAGAACGTCGATCATCCGGCAGTCGAAACTCGAGATCACCGGTGATATCCGCCCGGTATCGGTCATGTTGGCCAGGTGTACGAGATTCTCCGCCGTTTCCACGAAATCGGTGTGGGGAAATTCCTTGAAGACGGTGATCAGGTCTGCGTTTCTCACGCGCCTTCCCGAAAGGTGGCTGTGCGGGTCGAAGGTCACGCCGATGGTCGCCTTCGCACCGACGATACCGCGCACCGCCTCGATCAACTCCCCCTCGCAATCGAGGCAGTCCCGGGACACCATGGCGCCATGCAGGCCGAGCAGGACGATGTCCACGGGCATCGCCGCGCGAAGCTCGTCCAGAAGCTGGTCGCGAAGGAATTCCCACGCGCGCTGGTTGACGACACCGCCCGGCTCGGCCCAGGCCGCGGTGCCTTCGATCAGCGTCCAGCCCAGTTCATCGGCCCTGGCCCGTGCGACCGGGTAGACCGCGCTGCACAGGGTCGGCGTCGGGGGATGCAGACCGGGTGGAGCGAAAAAGCTGTCCTCGAAGTCGCGCAAATCGGTCCGCAACGGCGAAAACGTATTGGATTCGGTCGCAATTGACCCGAGGAAGACACGTTTTCGCGCCATTACGCCCCACCTGCCGCGATACGCGGAACCGAAGCCAGGAGCCTGCGTGTGTATTCATGTCCGGGCGCGTCGAATATCCTCTGCCTGTCGCCGGTTTCCACGATCTTTCCGCCGACCATGACGGCAACCCGGTCGCTGACGTGGCGCACGACGCCAAGATCATGGCTGATGAACAGCATCGACACCCCGCTGTCTTGCTGAAGCTTCTTTATCAGGTTCAGGACCTGGGCCTGAATCGATACATCGAGCGCGGAGACCGCTTCGTCGGCGATGACCAGCCGCGGAGCCAGAATCATCGCCCGCGCGATCCCGATGCGCTGGCGCTGGCCACCGGAAAACTCGTGCGGATAGCGCCGCATTGCTCCCGGGTCCATCCCGACGAGTTCAAGCATTCCGGCGATCCTTTCCCGCGCTTCCGCCCGGTCACGACAGAGCTTGTGGACGAAAAGCGGCTCGGACAGTGTTCGCTCGATGCGCAGGCGCGGGTTGAGCGAGGCGAAGGGATCCTGAAAGATCATCTGAATTTGGCGCCGCAGGGGACGGAATTCAGCCGGTGACATTTTCAGGATATCGCGCCCATCGAAAACGACCGAGCCTCCGGTGGCCTTTTCGAGATGGGTCAGCGTGCGCCCGACCGTTGACTTGCCACAACCGCTTTCGCCGACAAGGCCAAGCACCTCGCCCCCTTTGACGTCGAACGATATTCCGTCGACGGCCTTCAGGACCGCCTTCCGGCGCAAGAACCCTTTCCCTCCGATCCGGTACCAGGTCTTCAACCCGCGCACTTCGAGCAAGGGCCGGGTCATGTCGGCACGCCTTGCGGGAAATGGCAGCGTACGAAATGGGCCGCAGCGACGGCCTCGGGGGCCGGGGCGCGGGACTTGCACAGGTCCCGCGCCAGGGTGCAACGCGGATGGAACGGACAGCCCGTCAGTGCCTCCCCGATCGTCGGAACCCGGCCCGTGATCGCCCCGAGCCACTCCACGTCGCGGTCGACGGGCGGGATCGAGCCAAACAGCCCACGTGTATAGGGATGGCTCATGTTCGCAAACAGATCATTCGTCGTTGCGCTCTCGACAATCGCGCCGCGATACATCACGGCGACCTTGTGGCAAGTCCGGGCGATCACGCCAAGATCGTGCGAGATCAGAACAATGGCCGCACCGGTACGCGTTTGCAGATCGATCATCAGGTCGAGGATGTCTTTCTGCACGGTGACATCAAGCGCCGTCGTCGGCTCGTCCGCGATCAGGAGCTTGGGGTCGCAGGCAAGCGCCATCGCGATCATCACCCGCTGGCGCTGCCCACCGGACATCTGGTGCGGGTAGCTGTCGACGCGTTCAGCCGGATCGGGGATGCGCACAAGGTCCAGCAACTCTACCGCCCGGTCGCGCGCCTGCTTCAGGTGCAAGGTCCGGTGCTGACGCAGGGCCTCCACGATCTGGTGACCGACCCGGTAAACCGGATTCAGGCTCGTCATCGGTTCCTGGAAGATCATCGCCATCCGGTTGCCCATTATGGCGCGGCGCTCCGCCGGAGCAAGCGAAGGCAGATCCAGCCCGTCGAAACGGATCGACCCGCCGGTAACCCGCAAGACAGAACCCTCGAGAAGCCCCATGATCGCCAACGCGGTCACGCTCTTGCCGCAGCCGCTTTCGCCGACAATTCCAAGCGTTTCACTCTCTTCGACCGAAAAGGAGACGCCCTGCACGACCGGCAGGAGCCCGCCGTCTGCGGAAATGCCGATTTCCAGATCCCTTACCTCCAGCAGCGCCATGTCTCACACTCCCGCGATGTCGCCCCTGAACCTGGGATCGAGGCCATCGCGCAGCGCGTCGCCGACGATGTTCATGGAAAACACGGAAAGGATGATCAGCCCGCCGGGGAAGATCAAAAGCCAGGGCGCGCGGGTGACATAGATGCGTTCTTCGCTCAGCATGTTGCCCCAACTCGGCACCTCGGGCGGCAAGCCGAGGCCCAGAAAGTCAAGCGCAGCGGCCTGCAGTTGCGCGAAGGCGAAGATGAAACTCGCCTGCACGAGCAACGGCGAGACGAGGTTGGGAAGAATGTGCCGGAAAAGGATCGAAACATGCCCGACGCCCGAGCAGACCGCGGCATCGATGAAGACTTCCGCCTTCAGTTTCAGTGTCATGCCGAACAGGATGCGCGCCGTGGTGGTGGCGTAGACGGCGCCGATCACAATGATCGTGTTGATGACCGAGCGCTCCAGCAGCGTCATCAGAACCAGCGCCAGGAGCAGCGCCGGAAATGCCATCAGAACATCGACCCCACGCATCAGCACGTGGCCCAGCCGGGTGAAATATGCGGAAAGCATCCCGATCAACCCGCCGCCGGCCAGTGCAACAACCACGCTGCCCAACCCGATCAGCACCGCCATCCGCGCGCCGTGGATGGCGCGGGAGAGCGAATCCCGTCCGAAATGGTCGGTACCGAACAGATAGGGCCATCCAGGTTCAGACAGGCGAATGGCCGGATCGAATTCCAGCGGATCGAAAGGCGCGAGCACAGGCGCGCCGATTGCGGCCACGCACACGATGGCGAGCCAGACCGAACCGATCGCCGCCAACCGGCGGCTGCGCAGGCCCGTAATGAAAGAGGTCAGTGCGGTCACTTCAGGGACACTCTCGGATCGAGGCGGGCATAGGCGAGATCCACCAGCAGATTGACGCACATGTAAAAGACAACCACAATCAGGATGACGCCCTGGATGACCGGATAATCGCGACGCAGGATCGACTGCACCACGAGGCGCCCGATCCCGGGCAGGGAAAAGACGGTTTCGGTCACGACCGCCTCGCTGACCAGGGCCGCAAAGGTGAAGCCGAAGGCCGCGGCCACCGCGATCAGCGCGTTGCGAAAGATGTGGCTGACGGCCACGCGGGCCGGATGAAGGCCCTTGGCGCGGGCGGTGCGCACGTAATCCTCGCGCGCTGCATCGAGCATCGAGGACCGGATCAGGCGGATGATGAGCGCCGCGTTCGGCGCCGCGAGCGTGAGGCTGGGCAGGATCAGGTAACGCAGGTTCGTGATCCCGCCCTCGTCTGCGAGCGAAGGAAACCCCGATGAAGGAAACCAGCCCAGGCCGACGGCGAAGATCATGATCAGATAGAGGCCGAGCCAGAAGGTCGGAATCGAGGCAAACAGCATCGCGCCGCCGGATACGAACTGGTCCTCCCATGACCCGTGGCGCATGGCGGCGAAGATGCCGATGGGCACGCCGAACAGGACGATCCAGAACATGGTCATGCAGGCCAGCAGGATCGAAGTTTCGGCCCCGTCACCGATCACTGCCAGGACCGGCTCGCGAAAGAACACCGATGTGCCGAGATCACCCCTCAGCACGTTGCCCAGCCAAAGCAGGTATTGTTTCCACAGTGGTTCGTCGAAGCCAAGCTCGCGCGTTAGTTCGGCCACGTCCTCGGGCGTCGCCGCGTCCCCCAGCAGGATCGAGGCCGGATCGCCCGGGATCAGGTGAACGAACAGAAAGACGAGGATCGAAGCGGCCAGCAGCGTAGGGATCAGGGTCAAGAGCCGGTTCAGCGTATAAACGAGCATGGGCCGCGGTCCCGCATGCAGAAACAGTCCGGCCCCTCCAGTCCGAGGGGCCGGGCCATTATGCCCTATTTCGAGACATTCCAGAAATGCGGCCAGATCAGGGTTGCCTCGCCAAGCCCAACCAGGTCGGGCGACGCGATATTGTAGGTGTAGATGTCGCCTGTCTTCATCGTCGGCACCTGTTCATAGATCAGCGCCTGGATGTCCGACCAGATGGCCTGGCGTTCGGACGGATCGGACGATGCGGTGAACGCCGCCTTCAGCGCAGCCTTTTCATCGGTGCTCCACCAGCCCGGATAGTTGTCGTTCATCACCGAAATCAGGATCGGGTCAGGCACAAATCCATGATGGGTGAAGAACAGGTCCCACTGGTCGGGCTGCGCGCGTTTCTCGATCAGCGTCGCCCAGTCATACACTTGGAGGTCGACATTGAACCCGGCCTCTGCCAGTTGTCTGGTGTAGACGATCGCCGTGTCGTAGTGAAACGGGTAGTTCGTCGAAACCATGAACTTGATCGGCGCACCGCCATAGCCGGCGTCCTCGGCCATGCTGCGCGCCTTGTCGGCGTCGCCCATGCTGAAATTCCCGGCCCCCGCATCGGTGTACCACACGTTGCCTTCCGGCAGGAAAGAGCCATTTGCGCGCCACAGTCCCTCGGGACCGATGGCGACCTGCAAGGCAGGCGTCTTGTCGAGCGCCGTCTGGATCGCCCGCCGCAAGGCGAAGTTCTCGCTGAGCGGGCCACTCCTGGAGTTCATGAACACCAGCCCGAAGATCGGGCCACCATTGAGGATCGTCACGACCGAAGGGTCGGCCTCGAGAGTGCCATAGAGATCGCCTGGAATGCTCTCGGCGTAATCGTAATCCCCCGCCTTCAGGCCGGACACTCGCGTGCCGACATCCGGAACCGGGATGAAGCGCAGCGCATCGAACTCCGCCACGCGGGCGCCGCCATAGCCGTCCGCTGCACCTTCGGGCGAGGCATAGCCGTCAAACCGCACCAGCTCCACGTGGCGGTTCGGCTCCCATTCGCCAAACCTGTAGGGGCCGGTGCCGATGTAGTTTTCCGGCGCGATCGGTTCCTTGCCCGCGCCTTCCATGACGGAAGCCGGATGGATCGCGGGGCCGCCGTTGATGAAGGCCAGCAGGTTCATCCAGGGGCCAAAGGGCCCGGAAAGGCTGATGGTCACTTCGTGCGCGCCGGTCGCCTCCACACTGTCGACGTTGTCGAACAGCAGGCCGCCGCGTGATCCATGCGCACCCCAGCGCCTCAACGAAGCGACGACATCGCTTGCCGTCATTTCCTGTCCGTCGTGGAACATCACGCCTTCGCGCAACGAGATGACGATGGTCCTGCCGTCATCCGAGATCGCCTCGCCGCTGGCCAGCAGCCCGACCGGTGCATTGGCCGCATTGAACGTGTAAAGCCCCTCGAACATGTGATGGGCGATCGTCGTCGCCAGGTCCGACGTGACCACGTGCTGATCGAGGCTTGGCGGTTCGCCGACGGTTGCATAACGCAACGTCCCGTCCGCGCAGGCCATTCCGGCGAGCACCGTGAAAGCACCCGCGGCAATCGCCGGTTTCAGATAAGTTCTGGGATTCATGATTTCCTCCTCTGCCATGAGCGCATTTGCGCAGGTGAATTTATAATTTTCTTACGAAAATATTTTTATTGCTGTCAAGTATTGATTGTTTAGACGTAAAAACAATGATATAAAAAGTGAGTTCCTTACATTTTTGGATGAAATGTTCAAGATTCCAAAAGACATCCGGCGATTCGGTCTGGCCGAAGACGCTGCGGGTGGAACGAGGCGGCCATTTGCGAACGCGGTGCGCGCCGGGGATTTTGTCTACGTGTCGGGCCAGGTTCCGGCGGTGGACGGCGAGATCATTACCGGCGGAATTATCGAACAGGCCGAGGAGGTCATCAGGAACGTCGTCTCGGTGCTGGATTCTGCGGGCTGCGGGCTGGAACACGTGGTCAAGGTGACTGCCTGGCTGGACGACCCGCGTGACTTCAGCAGCTTCATCGGCGTCTTCGAGCGCCATTTCCTTGATCACCCGCCTGCCCGTTCGACCGTTCAGACTAGACTCATGGTCGATGCCAAGGTTGAAATGGACGTGATTGCCTTTAAACCGGAGCAGGCAGGAACGGGTGGAAGCCATGACCAGGGTCATTGATGTCATATCGCAGATGCGTTCGCTGGACGGATCCTTGCCGAAACGTGAACAATGGGTTGCCGATTTCGTGCTCTCCAACCTGGAGCGCGTGGCCGGGCTGACGCAGAGCGAAATCGCCGAGGCGGCGAATGTCTCAGTGGCGACGGTGAACCGGTTCTGCCAGACGCTTGGGTGCGAGGGCTTCCGCGACTTCAATATCAGGCTGGCGCAGAGCGTGGCGGTCAGCCTGCAATATCTTGGCGGACCGAGCCGCACCAATTCCGAGACCGACCAGCTTGTCACCCAGGTGTTCGGGGCACTCGTGGACAGCCTCAACCTCGCGCGGTCACAGCTGGACAGCGACGCGCTTGAACGGGCCGTCTCGGTCCTGGCGGACGCGAGGCGGCTTTCGTTCATCGGTGTCGGCGGCGGGTCGGCCAATGTGGCGCGTGAAGGCGCCAACAGGTTCTTCCGCCTCGGCATTCCGGCCGAGGCCCATGCCGATGGCTATTTTCAACGAATGCTCGCCTCGACCCTGTCAGCCGGCGATGTCATCATTGCCATATCGGCGAGCGGCCAGCCCGCCGAACTTCTCGACAGTGTCGCCATTGCCAGCCAGTATGGCGCGAAGACAATCGGCCTAACCAAGACCGGCTCGCCCCTGGCCAGGGCTGCCGACGTTGCCATCGAAATCGACATTCCTGAAGATCAGGACATCTACAAACCTTCGGCTTCCCGGCTCGTCTTCATTGCCATCGTGGATGTTCTTGCCGCCGGAACCGCCCGAAGACGCCCCGAGCGGGTGAAGGAATACCTGCGCCGGATTCGCACGTCCCTGGTATCGCTGTCAGAGGACACCGGCCCCAAACCCATCGGCGACTGAAGCGATGCGAAAGCCTCGAACATTGCCAGCATGGGCGAGTCCATGATCAAGCTTTCGTTCGATACGGGCGCTTCGGAAGGCTCTTCATTTTCCGGACACCGTCTCGCGGGAGCGTGATCCACTCACGGGATTTGACAATCTCCTGCTCCCGTTTGGCGTGTTGCGGGTCCCGCCGCGCTGGATGTTCATTCTGTCCAGCGAGCCTTTTGAGGGCCGGGGTAAGCCGCTCCTGGCGATCGTCGATCTCCGCCCTTGCCACTACGCCGGTGCCAGTTCGTAAGCCTGTCTGCTAATCATCCCCGCCAAATTGGAGTCACGGGACGAATTCGCGAGGAATCCCCTTACCGGCAAAACAACCGGAAGCACCGGAACAAGACGACACGCGGCACTTGCCTGGACATCGAATTCCGGAAAAACTCTCCTTTACAGATTCCGACGGAAAAAGGGCGTCATGATTTGTTTGATCTGCCGGAATAGTGGCATGAGGGATTGCGGGCTGAACCTGGACACTTTACCGGCTGGAGCCTTGGCGCACGGTTTTATCCTGTCCTTTGCATGTTGACCCGTATGGGCGAAGCGCGTGACTGCGGTACGGGATTGCCACTGAAAGCGAATTTGATGGGCAAGATGAGGAGCCTGGAAGTACATCACATTCTTCCAAACGATCATGGCAGGCGTTGCACTTCCACCCCGACCGGCATGAAATTCTGAT
>JAPOVX010000330.1 GCA_026707935.1 Paracoccaceae bacterium | reverse complement strand
GTCGATCAGCACGAAACTGCCCGTCCGGCGATTTACCGAATAGGGATCGAATGGAATGGCATGGTCCAGTGTGATCTTGCAGTAGCCGATTTCGTTCAGCTCAAGCATCTTGGCCGCCAGTCGGTTCCGGGTATTGACGTCAATTCGGTGGGTGAGATCGGTGATCTGCGCGATTCCGGAGGCGCTGGCAAAACGGGCCGAATAGGAACGTTCCGGCAGCATGGGCTGCGAATCCGTCCAGATCAGGTGCACTGCAAAGTGATCGGCGAACTCGGGCGGGCTGTCGGTGCCCGCAATCATTTCACCGCGGCTGACATCGATCTCGTCGGCCAGCACGATGGTTATAGACTGGCTGGCGATCGCCTTTTCGAGGTCGCCCGACGGCCCGAGAATGCGCTCAACCGTAGATTGCCTGCCCGACGGGCTGGCGACGACACTCATGCCGCGCTCGACATGCCCGGAAGCGACGGTTCCGCTGTAGCCGCGAAAATCGGGATTTGGCCGATTGACCCATTGGACCGGCAGGCGAAATGCAGCCGCCAATTCGTCATGCCTAACTTCGACATTCTCTAGCAGTTCAAGCAAGGTCGGGCCGCCATGCCACGGCGTGTTCCCGCAAGCTGTAAAGACATTCTCGCCGGTCAGTGCCGACACCGGCACCGCATTGATCTCTTCGGCCCCGAGGTCGCGGGCAACGGCCTTGTATTCCTGGACGATGTCGGAATAGACACGCCGGTCGTAGTCGACGAGGTCCATCTTGTTGACCGCAAGGATGACGCGGCGGATCCCCATCAACGCGATGATATGACTGTGTCGGCGGGTTTGCGTCACCACGCCGTTTCGTGCATCGACGAGAACCAGCGCGACATCGGCATTCGACGCTCCTGTCGCCATGTTTCTCGTGTACTGTTCGTGGCCCGGCGCATCGATCGCGATGAACTTGCGTTTGGGGGTTTCAAAGTAACGGTAGGCAACGTCGATGGTGATACCCTGTTCACGTTCCGCCTGCAGGCCGTCCAGCAGCAGGGCGAGATCGACCGAGTCTCCCTGGGTGCCGTATACCCGGCTTTCCGACTCGGCGGCCGAAATCTGGTCGTCGAAAATGTTCCTCGAATCGTAAAGCAATCGGCCAAGGAGAGTCGATTTGCCGTCATCGACTGAACCGCAAATGATGAACCGAAGCTGGTCCTTGACGTCCTGTCTTGCCAGAACAGTGCCGATTTCGTGCGTAGCGGCGCCGGGTCCAGCGTTCGAAGACATCAGAAATATCCCTCCTGCTTCTTCTTTTCCATGGAACCAACCCGGTCGTTGTCGATGGCGCGGACCTTGCGTTCCGAGGAGCGGCTCTGCGTCAACTCCAATATGATGTCCTGAACGGTACCAGCCTTGGATTCGATTGCCCCGGTAAGCGGATAACACCCGAGGGTTCGAAACCGTACCTGCAGCTCGGCCGGCTCTTCGCCCGGCTCGAGCACCAGCCGGTCGTCGTCAACCATGATCAGCAGGCCGTTCCGCCTGACGATCGGTCTCGGGGCAGAAAAGTAAAGTGAAACCAGCGGAATGTTCTCCCGCTCGATGTAGTGCCAGACATCGAGTTCGGTCCAGTTTGACAGGGGAAACACGCGTACGCCTTCTCCCGGAGCGATGCGCGTGTTGTAGAGGTTCCAGAACTCGGGGCGCTGGTTCTTTGGGTCCCAGCGGTGCGAAGCTCCCCTGAAGGAAAAAACCCGTTCCTTGGCGCGAGACCTTTCCTCGTCTCGCCGCGCACCACCGAAGGCCGCGTCGAAGCCATGCAGATCCAGCGCCTGTTTCAATGCCTCGGTTTTCATGATGTCCGTGTGCACCCGAGACCCGTGGCTGATCGGGCCGACCTTGCGGGCCAGGCCGTCCTGGTTGACATGAACGATCATCTCGAGGCCAAGCCTTGCCGCGGTCTCGTCACGAAACCGGATCATTTCCCGAAACTTCCACGTGGTGTCCACGTGCAGGAGCGGGAAAGGCAACTTGCCCGGCGCGAATGCCTTGAGGGCCAGGTGCAGCAGGACCGCCGAGTCCTTGCCGATCGAATACAGCAGGACCGGATGACGGAATTCCGCCACCACTTCCCGAATGATGTGGATACTTTCGGATTCCAGGTGGTCGAGGTGGTTCAGCACCGGCACGGTTTTCCTTTCCGTTTGTACGTGACGTACTCCGTGCACAATCCGCGGTATCCCGCAAGCCTTCTCGATATTGATCCGTCCCGGATAGACCGCGAGGGACCGAAATCACGTATTGAACGTCAATCCGGATGATTGGCGACGAACCAGCGGGCGCAGGAGCGGCAGGTGCGATTCCGGCGGGAAGAATCGGCCATACCTGCCATGATCAAGGTATGCAAAGGCCATGAACTCCGCCGATTTCAGGATTGCGCAAAAACCCGCTGCAACCGTTTTCGAAGTCCCGGCAGACATCGTGAAGGAAGAACGGGAATCAGAAGTCCGATTCTCACCCCGGCCGGGGCTCGGGTCATCCCTTCAGCGATTGGTTGGCCGTAACCTATGCCGATCTCGTCAATTCGGCCGCTGGCGTGCAGGTTCCGGAAAACACGCGGACCTCCGGCACTGGCATGGGCGCCGCGCCGCGGGAAGGATGTCAAGCCGATGGCGCGGGAGCGTTGGGACCGCCACTGCTCAATCCGCCACTCCCTCCGTCAATCTCCGCCAACATCTCCTTCACCCGCCCGGCCGCCGCCCGGCCCCGTGTCGTGAGCAATTCGATGTTCTCCGGGTCGTACCAGCTGAGCACGGCAGCAACACTGTCCCGCTCCCTGAGTTGCGCATACCAGTCCCGGATGGCAGGGCATGCCTGCCAGAAATGATCGAGTCCGAGAAGGTCGAGCCGAATCAGGTAGGGGGTGAATGCCACATCCGCGATCGAATAGGCTTCACCCGCCAGCCACGACGCCGACGCAAGCCGGGCCTCAAGATCGGCGAACAACCTGTCGAACCGGAAGAGCGCCTCGCGAAAGGCGGCGGATTCGATGCCCCGGAAGACCGCGTCCTGCAGCCAGGAGCGGCTCTTTGGATTCATGCTGGATTTGATGGCCGCCTGGAGTGGTCCCCGGTCCGTGCTGCCGGCCCTGGCGATCAAATGGTGCCGGTAGGCGATGGCGTAGGTGGCGACCGAGGCGGCGTGATGGATGCCGCCGTCGCCGTCGAGCATCGCCATCCACTGGCGGGCACCGGCACGGGAATGAGGATCGGCAGGACGGAGCGGCGGTGTGGGAAACGCGTCCTCCAGGTATTCGAGGATGATGTTCGATTCGATGACGGCCCGGCCGCGATGGACCAGCGTCGGAACGACGGCATTCGGGTTCAGCGCGAGGTATTCGGGGTGGAATTGGTCGCCATCGAGGCGGAGAAGGCGGCTGTCGAAATCCAGGGCTTTCTCGGCCAGCGCGACACGAATCTTCGCCGCGCAGACCGAAGAGTTGTGGTGATAGAGAATGAGGCCATCTTTAGTCATCGATTCATGAGTGATGGCAAGTAGAGCGCCGTGTCGGGCTCGGCCACCATCAGCACGAAGAGCAACAGCCCGCAGCCCAGGTACGGCAGGCCGGACTTCGCCACTTCGGCCATTGTTGTCCCTTTGGGCGCAACACCGAGCATGACGAAAAGATTCAAACCGAAGGGAGGTGTGACGCCGCTCATTTCCAGCGCCAGCAACATGACGATACCGAACCAGATCAGGTCGAATCCTTGCGCCTGGGCAATGGGAAAGAAGATCGGAATGGTCAGCATCATGATCGAGGCCTGGTCCATGAACATGCCCATGAACAGAAGGATGGCGAACATCACCACGACGACCATGACGGGAGAGAATTCCACCGCGCTGACCGCCCGGATCATGCCGGACGTCGCGCCTGAAAAGGCCAGGACCTGGGAAAAGGTCGAAGAGGCGGCGACGATCAGCAGGATCATGGTCGTGACCTTCACGGTCCCGTTGAGAGATTTGAGAATCGCGGACCAGGTCAGTCCACCGAAGGCCCAGGCGATGATCAGCACCCCGAGCACACCAAAGGCGGCGCTTTCCGTCGGTGTTGCGATACCCAGGAGAATCAGGCCGATCACCATGAATATGATCACCGATAGCGGCAGGATATGGGTAACAATAACCCGGAGTTTGGTTTTGAGCGGGTGGTGAACCGGTGTGTCTTCCGGCACCGATGCCGGGTCGAGCCGGATCATCACCCAGATCAGGATCAGGTATAGAAGCGCCAGCAGCAACCCGGGAAGGACGCCGGCGATCAGCAGCCGGCCGATGTCGATCTTGGCAAGACTGCCCAGAAGTACGCCGAGACCCGATGGCGGGATCAGGATCGCCAGCCCGCCCACGCCGAGAATGGGACCCATTGCCATGTGCTTCTTGTAACCGCGGCGGCTCATCTCGGGCACGAGCAGGGAACCGAGCATCGCGGTGTTGCCCATCGAGGTGCCCGTGAGCGCGGCGAATGTCGTGCCGCCGAAAATCGTCACATAAGACAACCGTCCACGCATTCGCCCGATTAGCGTGTCGACGGCATCGAACACCTTTTGCGCGACCCCGGCGTTGAAGAACAACTCGCCCATGAGCAGGAACAGCGGGATCGGCAGGAAGACGAAATGGGTGATCGAGACGCTGGCATTGGCAATCACCTGGCTCACGCCCGGCATTCCGGCCAGCCAGTACATTCCACCGAGGCTGACCAGCAGAAAGGCAAAGGCCACCGGCATGGACAGGAACATCAGGAACAGGATCGCTCCCAATGCGATACCGCCCGAGACGTACCATTCAGGCAAAGCCGTGGCCCCTCGGTACGGCGCCCATCAGATTTCGCCCTCGAAAGGGGACTGACCGTCACCGCCGGGCGCGGAGAGCGACTCCCCGATCAGCAACAGGCGCGCGAATTCGACGGCGCAAAGGAAAAACCCGATTACCATCGGCACGAAAAGCAGCGCGCGCGGGATTTCGATGGAGCGGATGTCGATCTCTCCTTTTCGCCAAAAATCAATGGCGAAATCAGCGCTGAGCCAGGTCGCCGTCAGGCAGAGCGCAATGCAGACCACGATGAGGGCGCGTTCGAGAAATAGCCTGGCTGAGCCCGGCAGGAAGGTCAGGAAACTGTCGATCCGCACATGGCCGCGCTCCCTGACCAGCCAGGGCGCGGCCATCATCGTAACGTACAGTAGCGAATATTCCGAAACGGCGCTCGAGAATACGGGAGGGCGCAAGCCGGCCGTGCGCATGCTGACATCGACGACGATCAGGACAAAGATTGCGCCGATGATGATGCTCGCGGCGAGCGCGAGCATCACGATCATTCGGTCATAGAGGCGGATGACCTCGGCCATGCCTCGCGGGGTCCTATTCAGCAGGCAGCGTGGCGCGCAGCTGATCCCAATAAGGCGAGTTCGCCTCCTGCAGCTTGTCCCACTGCACCGATCGGGCATGCGCCACGAAGGCGGCTTCGGCTTCCGGGCTCATCCTGAAGGATTTCACGCCCGCGGCAGCCACCTCGACATCCTCCTCTTTACGCAGGTCTGCGTAATATTCATGTGCAACCGGCTCATAGGTGACAACCGCTTCGGAAAGTGCGGCACGTTGAGCATCGGTGAGGCTCATCCACTTGTCCTTGTTGACCCAGAACAGGTTGTCGAACTGCCAAACCGGCGGGTCGATACGGTATCCGACGAACTTCTCCCAGCCGTAGTCCGTGATCCCGAGACCCGGCCACGCTGCACCGTCGACCACTCCGCGCTCCAGGGCGTTGTAGATATCCGGGGCGGGCACGGTTACAGTGGTGGCGCCGTACTTCCCGAGCCAGGCATTATAGAAGCCCGAAGAGCGGATTTTCACGTTGTCGAGTACCGGCAGGCCGTTCTCGTCGAGTTTCGGTTCATCGCGCAGCCAGATGTGATAACCGACGCCGGCCGCCACCCAGCCCAGCACATGCGCATTTGCCTTGTCTTCGTAAATCGTGTTGAGAAGTTCGGTCGCGCCGGTCTCGCGCGCCTGCATCGGCGTGATCGCCGTGCCGTAAAGCGCCCGGGATTCCGGAACCGTGCCGACATAGTATCCTGCTGCGCCAAAGAGCATGTCGAACACGCCGTTGGTCAATGCCGTAAGCTGTTCGGTGGCAGGCGTCACCTCGGGACCGCCCAAATGGACGATCTGGATATCGGCCGCCTTGGCAGCCTCGCTGGCATTGAAATCCTCGACGAATTGCAGAGTGCGCGCCACGGAGTACGAACTGGTACTCCAGTTGGTCACCAGGCGCAGCGTTTCGGCAACAGCCGATGTGAGGGGCAGCATCGCCAGCATTGTGACGATGGCTGATCTTCCGAGTATCTTGCTTGGTTTCATCGGTTTATTTCCTGTGTGTCGATCTTCTGATGCCCGATGGATTTCGCCTGTACGTGTCTTTCTTGCCATCGTTCCTGGTCTTGCGCAGTTCTCGTCGCGTCGCCATGTCACGTGCCGAAGTTCTCGCACGTTTTCTTTGCAATTCCTGAACACGGATCTGGGCATTGACACACCCATCCGCGCGCGAGTTCCGAGCCCAAGAACGACTAGTGGGCCGATTGTGGGCAAAAATCAAGAAAATTCGCTCCGTATCGCTCGAATGAAGCGATCGGAACCGTTCAAGAGCAAATCGGTGCACAGCACGCGCAACGCGAATGAACAGGACCCAGTCCTGACTCGGACGCCTGCCGAACAACGTCGCGTGTTTGAACGACAAGAGCCCCGAGCATCGAAGGCCGCTGCCGGCAAGCCGGTTTGGTGCATCAAACGATAGGCGCGAACGTCGCAATTTGCCGGGGAGAAGCTCAAGAACGTCTTCCCGATCCGACTCAGGCGGCGCGCGCGCCCCTGGCGACTTCACCGGATCTGTCTTCGATCAGGAGTGCCTGGCGCCACCCGGGTCGGCAGCCAGGTGCGCCGACCTGAAGCAGTACCATGTCACCGGGTGATGGGCCTGCCGGATGCCACGGGCCGTAGACGCGATCACCGTTCCGGCTGGAGTGGCAATGCAGGCGGTGAACGATTTCCGGCAAAAGGCCGAACGCCCGAACGGGCGCTGGCGGGCGGGATTCACTTGTCAAAAGGCACAAACGGGGGTTCAAAGGCCACATGACCACGAACTACGATGCCATCATCGTTGGCGGAGGCCACAACGGGCTGACTTGCGGTGCCTACCTGGCCAAAGCCGGACTAAAGACACTGGTCCTGGAGCGCCGCCACATCGTCGGCGGCGCGGCGGCGACCGAGGAATTCCACCCTGGTTTCCGTGCCTCGACGTTCAGTTACATCATGGGGCACATGCACCCCAAGGTGATCCGCGAGCTTGAACTGGAACGTCATGGTCTCGAACACCTGAAAGTCCCGGAAGTCGTGCACCCGCTGGACGGCGATGACAGCATAATCTGGTCGACGGACGTCAAGGTCGCCCAGTCCGAGATCGCGCGTTTCTCGAGGAAAGACGCGGAGGTTTACCCAAGATTCTTCGAGGACATGTCGCGCACAATCCAGATCATGCGCCGGCTGCTTCTTGAAACGCCGATTGACCCGGGCGACCGTAGTTTGGCGGGCCTGAAAGACCTGGCACGGTTCGCCTGGCGTTACCGGGGCGTCCATCGAGAGTTTTACGAGATCTTCGACTCCCTCACGATGAGTGCCCATGATTTTCTGTCGCGCTGGTTTGAAAGCGAAGAGGTGAAGGTCCTTTTCGGCTACTGGGCCGCGATCGGTTTCTTCAAGGGAGTTCACACGCCGGGCACCGCGTATTCGATCATGTTCCACCTTTGCGGCGAAAACGGGCTCGGGTTTTCCAGGGGCGGGATGGGGGCAATTTCCGAGGCCATCGCGGCATCAGGCCGCAATCACGGCATGGAGATTCTCACCGGGGCAGCCGTCGAGAAGATCGTGACCAGGGATGGCCGCGCGACCGGGGTCGTCACCACAGATGGACGCGAGTTCGGCGCCCGGCTGGTCGCTTCCAATGTTGCCGCCCCCGTCACTTTCGGTCGAATGGTGCCCCGCGATCAACTGCCTGAAGAGTTCATGGCCGCAATCGACGGCTGGCACGGCAACGGCGAGGCCTTCAAGATCAACGTGGCGGTCGACCGCCTGCCGGTCTATCGCGGTTTCACTCCGGGGCAGGCCGGTGTGGAATACCCCTCCTATGCCCATGTCTGCCCGTCCATCGACTACATGGAACGCGCCTTCGATGATTCCCGAAGGGGTTGGTATTCGGAAAGACCCTTCGTCTCTCCCATCGTTCCAAGCTACATCGACAACACCCTTGCGCCGGAAGGGAAACACGTGGTCCTGCTGTCTGGAGGACACGCACCGTACGAGTTGAAAGGCGGCGACTGGGCACGGGAACGTGACAACGTGGTCAAAAACGTATTTGCCGTCATGGACGAGTTCGCGCCGGGATTCAGCGACAGCGTGCTCGGATACTCGCTCTACCTGCCCACCGACTTCGAGGAGGTGCTGGGCATGCCGCGAGGGCACGAACTGCACGGCGATGTTTCGCTTGACCAACTTTTCTTCAAGCGGCCGGCACCGCATTTTGCCAACTACCGCAGCCCGGTCCGCGGGCTCTATCAATGTGGTTCCTCCACGCACCCGGGTGGTTCGGTCTCTGCAGTTCCCGGCCACAATGCGGCGCGGGAGATACTGAAGGACCACAAACGGCTGAAATGAGCGCAATACGCAAAATCAATGCCATCATGGCCGGGAACGGGCATACCGGACTGGGGCGCTGCACCGGTCCGGGGCGAAGTGGCCGGAGAATGCCGGTCTTGTGAACCGAACGGGTCGTTACGGGAGATGGCGGGCGCCTTCGAGCCTTGCAGTATTGGCGATACGCTTTCCGGCCCCGTATCGGCGTGACGGGTCCGTTCCGTTCCTTTCACCCCGAGCGATTTGGATTGAAGGGATCAATGCGAACGGGGTGAATCCGGGCCAGCGACAAACGGGTACGCGTCAAGCACTATGCGAACCTGAAGGCCCCGCGTTGCGCGCGCAGCCGGGGGTCATCTGATTTTATCGTGACCGGGCGTCCCTCGAGCAATTCACGGCAACGTTCCAACACCTCTATTTCAAGACGTTCCATGGCCTGCCTGGTGTAAAATGCCAGGTGCGGAGTCAAAATCACGTTAGGCATGTCGTAGAGTGCAGCGAGCGGGTGTTCCGTGCGATCAAGCGGTTCCAATCCGAAAACGTCCAGGCCCGCACCTGCAATGCTTCCGTCCTGCAATGCAGACAATAACGCGTGTTCGTCGACGATTACGCCCCGCGACACATTGATGAGTGAGGCGGATTCCTTCATTTGCGCGAGTTCGTTCTTGCCAACAAGGTGGCGGGTTTCGTCGTTCAGAACGGCGTGGATGGACACAAAGTGGGACTTATAAAGATGGGTTGACGGCGCGTCACGCCGCCAGCTTTCGATCAGTT
>JAPOVX010000237.1 GCA_026707935.1 Paracoccaceae bacterium | reverse complement strand
TTAGTGAAGAGTTGGTGTCTCGCTTCAAGGGGTGTGAAGATCTGACTTTGCCGGCACCGGATGGGGGGCCTTTGGTGTTTTGTGCAATTTCTGACGGAATTTCAGTCAGCTTTCCATCGGCGACCATCTGGGATGCCGATCGTGTAAAAGTTCGTTTTTTGGAAATTCGTGAGGACGGAGAGATTGAAGAAGTAGAGGAGGAAATCGACAATTTGAGTTGTTCTCAGCACGCTTTTTCTATCAATGACCGGCATCAGTCGAGGCCGAAAGATATTGTGGACCCCAGGGAGCTCTGGGAAAGGAGAGCAGAGTTATTCCCGAATCTTTTGTTTGGGTCTGATGTGAGAAGCAACTTTATGACGAGCGCTAGCCTGCTAGGTACAATCGTGGGGAAACTCAGTGCGCTCGACCGAACGGCAAAAGATTGGCGTGTCAGGGGTGGAGGGATGCCAGAATGGCGTACTTTGGTGTCCCCCGAGAGCAACACGAAAATGAAGAATAAAAAATTCCAAAGTTCTAGAACATTTCGGTCCCACAATGGAGAGCAAGAAATTTTCGAATGGCACGCACGGTTTGGCGATAGTGGGCGAATTCACTTGCGCTTTGACACAGAGGAGCGAGAAATCGAAATCGGGTATATAGGGTCTCATCTGCCAAACTGATCGTCGTAGCGCCTAGAGCGACCGTGCTTCGCACGTCGGTCCCTTATTGAGATGGTTGGGCATCCGTGCTGCAAATCCATGCAACGATAAAAACCCATGACAGAGAGGTTAGGAAGGCCGCCGCAAAATTGGCCCATAAATCGGCGGATTTTCTCTCAAGAAACACATTTACAGACAGCTTCGCATTCGACGGAATTCCGCCAACTACATACGATTGGCCTGGGATCGTCCCATCCTCATTCAGATGATGGTACCGCATTACGTACCAGTAGAATTGGGCCAAGATTACCGCCAGGCCGAGAACGTAGACTCCCCTTCCCCCCGAAAATTTAAGACCGAACACATTTAGATCGTGCGGATCAACGCCCCCTAATCCAGCTAAGGCAAGCATGCACCCGAGTGCTAAAATGTTCCGTCGGCAAATTCTCGACCCAGATGGCTCCGAAAATTTCCTCGGGCCGCGACGATGTTCGTCCCGCCGATCCGTCGGGGAAAAGTTGCGCTCGATGCCAAGCGACAAAAATAGGATATAGCGAATTCTCACTTCAACACCTCCCCCGCTCGTTGCTGTTGCCTGTAAGCGATTTCCTCTTGACCCGCCAGCGCGCGGTGAAGCGGCCGGCATTGCGACGCGCTGGCGGGCCAGGACAGCGGATTGCGGGCTGACTGCGCAACGCGGTAAGCAGCACAGAAGGTACCAAAACTGCATTAAGTGTTTGGTTTGAAGCCGGACAGCCGAAGCGACAACTGCTGGGCGGGATTCCCGCCCACCAGGAAAACACGCCTTTCACGGCGCACTACCTATGTTGGGTAAAGGCCATTGTTCTACCTGTACATCAATCCCTACGGCCACTTCGAACTGGATCGCGACGAGCGTATCAACTTCGAACGGAGGGCAGCATGAGCGTCATTTTGATTGTACCCATGATGACAGACCGGATGAACACCGTATCGCTACTTTCCGATGTTCATTTAGGGTCGTTTCCGACATAATACACACCAAACGTCGGAGGCATACCCAAAATGAACACTTCGACCGCCCGTATCGGCTATGCCAGGGTCTCGACGCCGGATCAGAACCCCGAGGCCCAAGTCGCGGCACTCGAGGCGGCGGGATGTACCATGATCCGGACTGAAACCGGCAGCGGCTCCAGTCTCGAGAGCCGTCCCGAACTCGGGACCATCCTCGACTTCATCCATCCGGACGAGACACTGATGGTCACGCGCATCGACCGCCTGGCGCGTTCCATGAAGGATCTTCAGCTCATTGTCGCAAAGCTCAGGGAGAGGGGTGCCAACATCGCCGCAACCGAGCAGCCCGTGGACACCTCGACCGCTACCGGCAAAGCGTTTTTCGACATGCTCGGCGTCTTTGCCGAGTTCGAGACCAACCTGCGCCGCGAGCGGCAGGCCGAGGGAATTGCCATGGCCAAGCAAAAAGGCACTTATCGCGGACGCCCGCCGAAGATCGATATGGACTCAATCAGGGATCGTATTGCCGAAGGCCAGTCACCGACCAGGATCGCTCGCGAGATGGGGGTCTCACGCGGAACCGTCTACAAGGCCAAAGGCAAGGTAGTTGGAGAGCCTGCCTATGCCGGCCAAGGTCCATATGCAATCCGGGAAGAGCCCGCCTCGTAAACGTCACAAAACCCGCGGTTTGTTCACCGTGTGTTCTTCAAGATGTCCATATATGCAGCTTCGGTCCGTTTAGGCCAACAAGGATCCGTAAAGCAGCATGAGCGGGTCGATTCCGAGGGCCGAACGAGCAGCGTATCGGCTGCACGGTGATCGCTCTCTGGCTCGGTCATGAATCGGCCGAGACGACGCAGGTCTACCTGCACGCAGATCTCCGCATCGAGGAAAAGGCCATGGAGAAGACCCGCCCTGTCGGGGTCGCACCCGGGAGGTTCAAGCCGGACGATACCCTGCCGGGTTTTCTGAAATCGCCGTGATCATGCCGATAAATCCCGCAAGAAAAGCCCGGGGATTCAGTGCCCCGGGCCGCAAACGCGGCATAATCCGGTTTTCGGCATGTCGGCACATGTTGGGTGAGGTTCGCACCCGCCAGAGAGAGGCGCCTTGGCACGGCGCACCGAGATTCAGTCTACAGCCTAGACGAGGGGCAGGAAGCACCGATCCGCATCGCGGGCAAGGCGCTTCCGGAGCGACTTTGGAAGCGATCCCCACGCACCGCAGTGGGCGGGGTCTTCGGGCATTGGATCCCATCCCACCTTGGCACCGACCACGCGCAGGTCCGACACCGGGAAGCAGACGATGGCGCGGAATCGCCCTCCCGCCCACTGGTCAGCGGTCATGCCGGTGCATTCAAGAATTTTTTTCGCGCCGAGCGACATGCCTCTGTGTTTGTCTCTGGCCTCGCTCGACCGATTGAACGCTGCCGACGTAATTCGGTGCCCCCCGTCTTCGGTCGGCAATACCCAGAAATCCGGGATCCCCCGAAGCATGGTGTCCTCCGGGAGAATCTGTGGATGATCATGCGGGAGAACGACCCCCTCGTCGTCCCGAGGAGGGGAATCCAAGGCTGCGCAACCCATCTAGCGATTCAGAGCCCGGAAGAAAGCCGCAACTTCCATGTCGAGAGGAGCATCGATGGGCAATTCAGCAGTTCTTCCATCGGCTGTGCATTCGTGGTGCAGGCGCATCGTGCAATCCAAGTCGATCTCAACCTCGATTTCGTGGTCTCCGACATACCACTCCAGCTGAAGCCCTCCGTCCGAAAGCGGCACAACGTCGGGCGCGATCTGCGTATGCGCGCCGATCGCTTCCAAGAGCCGAAGCGCCTGCTCGGCAACCCCGGACAGGACGGGAACCCCATCGTATCCATCCCATCCAGCGTTGAGCCTGGTGAGCCTGTAGACCACTGCACGGGATCGGTCCGCGAGCGTCTCGACTGGAAGGGCCCCGGCAAGACCCGTCAACAACGGCGGGATGAACACGTTTCCGCGTGGAGCGTTTGTCACTCCCTCGGTCAAGCGCTGAAACAAACTCTGGAAGGAACTCAGCTCCTCTGCCGCATCTATCGGCAGGTTCCACAACGACTCAATCGTGGACGTGACGAGGCGGTCGACGGCCGCCCGCGTGGAAGTATTCGAGTCGGTGGCAATAATTTCCTCGACTGAAGCATTCGGACTGGCGGAATGAACGACACGAAGATCGGGCCTCCTGTGCTGCCCCGATTCAAAGTACCGAAGGACTTCCTGACCGGGCGAAATCGTCTCGGATGGCGCAGCAAGCAGACTATTCATGGTTCCTGCCATCAAGGTTCTCGATCAGGCCATGAACCCTGTTCCACAACTCCCTGAGCAGCATGTCCATCTCATCGTCACCGGGAATCCTTGCCTCTGAAAGGTGAAGATTGGCCCCAAGGAAGACCTTTGACGTATCGGCAGCCTGAAACCGCGGTTCCAGGTTTATCGTCCATCGCCAGGCCTCCTCGTGCACCAGCAACTTGCCGGACCCGCCGACGTACCCCCATTCCTCATGAAGATCGCTCGCTCGGGAGAACAGGCGCCGCCCCAGGTACGAATGGGCGTTCTGACCTGAGTCCTGATCGTAGACCAGTTCCATGTTGAAGCCAAAAGACGAAGGCACTGTGCCCTGCAAATCCGTGCTCGCGATTGCATGTTTCGACAAGGAAACTACCGACTCCACATCTTCGATGTTAGCAGGATACTGCCTCGCCACCCGCGTCCTGACGGAAGAGGTCTCCACAATCATGCGATCCCGCGGAATCAGCAACTTACGTCCCTGGACGGCAACACCGTGAGACTGGCCAAGGACGAGCATCCCGCCTTCGGTGATGATCTCCGAACCGAGCGCTGTGCCACACTCAGCGATCTCCAGATCATTCCGGAGGAGTTCGAGACCGGCGAACACGGCATCGATCGCAAGGATGTCTTGGACTGTTACAGCCATCGGAATTCCTTGACGGGCGGGCATCGATCATGTGCAACTGAGCCTTATGTAGGTGTTCTCGAGCCTAAGCGCAATCTGCAACCCGTGCCCGTCCTCTGTGCCAAAACCCGGACTGACAATGTGCAACGAGGCGGGACAAATTATTTGCTCTTTCCATCGGGACTGGTTGCATATTCAGATTTCCTGACCTCATGGAGCGGGGCGTTCGGGATGGCGTGATAGGAATTTTCTGATTTGGCGCACTTTTTTTGCCATCTCAAGGCACACTTTGGGTGCATCCCAATCTCTTTGTTTCAGGCGGCCACGGCCTGTTGAGCTTTCCAGTGGAGGAAGTCGACCCACCTATGGTTCGTGAGGCAGCACTTGATCGCCAGCACGGCATTGGCGCCTGTGACGCTCCAGTGACGTCCGGGCCGTTTCATCCGCAGCCCGACAATCTGCCGCCCGTCGCTCTCGACGACACCGGATCCGATTTGCATGCCTTATCGGCGGTATTTGTCGTACTGCATCTGCGCCTTGTTGGCGGTGAAGTCGTCGATGCACTTCGCCACGGCTTCGTCCCTGTCACGATGTGGCGTGAACGCGGCGATGACTGCATCGACCCTTCCGGCCTTCAGTTCCGTCTTGGCCGCCTCCAGTCGCTCCTTTCGCTCCGCCGTGTCGGGACAGAGCACCCGCAAGGCGGCACTCGCGTACTCGACCGCGTGCCACAGATCGAGGATGAAGGTGACCATCCGACCGGCCAGCAGTTCCCCGCAGACATTGCGGACCCAGGACGCCACATCGGAGATCACCACAACCTCATCGGCCTCGCGCAGCCCCTGCCGGACAATCTCACGCTCCAGACGCCCGGCAAAGGCCGACCCCCGGCTGACGCCGCCAACGGCGGCGGCACTGTCGATGAGACCGCTGTGGGTCGCGCTGCCCGGGTCCTTCTCCGGCTCGCCGCTCTTCGGGTGAACGCGCTCAGCCGTGTAGATGCTCAGGACCTTGGCTTCGCGGGTCTTCGCGCTGCCGTCCTCCTGCTTGCCCTTGACCCCCGCGACCTCGCTCTTGCGCACTGGAACCCCGGTGCCGTCCACATCACCGACAAGGCCTCCCGTGTTGCAACGGCATCCATCTAGCAGACTTGCCGGCACCAATACCCCGGCGGGAACAATCCGGTGCGTTTGTCGCTTGCTTCCCGAACCGCCATCGGCTTCCCCCGCGCGACGACCGCGAGGTCCAATCGTGGTATCGCCGGAACCGACTGGTTCCGGATGAACCGCCAGTTCTATGATGCCTGCATCGATCCGAGGGACTATCGGCCGCCGATGCACTGACCAACTTCCGAGTTGAGTTTGCACGTTGAGCGTGCGTCGCTGCTGCTGGCTGGTCATGCCGCGCTCGTGGGTGCCCATGGCGGCGCCTGGCGTGCCGGAATCACCGGCAACCGATAGGAGCTCGCACCCGAGCCTCGGCTACGTCGCAGAGACAGCCCATCGCCCCCATGCCGCGCCGAGCACCTTTCGGTGTTTCGCCGTGTTGCGGCGAATTCTCTTGAACAATTCAGCAAGCACCTATAGGTGCGGAGCACCCGCGCGGTATAGAGTGACAGGCTGATCCGCAATCAGCGGCGCCCGGCGCGGAATCGTATTCACGCCGGGCTCGTGCATCGGCATTTCCACCGTCCGAACGGGGGTCCCGACCGCTCAACTCCGCCATCAACCGGTCCCCGCCGCGCCAGCAATTCCATCCGAAGGTACGACGACGCGATGATGAAATCGCCCGACGGCTCCCTGCACAAGCACATCCGAGTCCCCTCTGCGCAGTGGAAATGGATCGAACGCGCGGCCGAGGGCAGTCCGCATTCCTCCAACCAGGTCTTGGTCGAACTCGCGATGGAGGCCCTCGACCGCCGCGAGTGGCCCGGCACCAACACCGAAATACGCGTCGCGCACCTCGCTGTTCGCCGCCCAGCCCATCGCGCGTGGCCTGATCTCGGACGGCCGCGAGCAGGAGGTCCAGGAAATACACGACTACATTTCGACCATCGTGTCCGACCCTGACGACAGATCAACCGCGATTTTTCCAAGGACCCACCCACACATCCGAAGGAGGATAGAGGCAAGTGAATCCCCTGCCTGCCAGCGCACCCGAAATCGACATCTTGGCATTCATCGACGAGTCTGGGGCCCGCGGATATTCTCGCAATCTGACACCTGCCCGGGACCACGAACTCGGGCTTGTGTGCGCTCTGTTGTTCCCCGCTCTGAGCGTGAAGGAATTCCGGGACGCCTTTCGCCCCGGCTACCAACTGTTCCTCGATGCCATGCCGGACGGCGCCAAGCTTCACATCACCGACGCCTTTGCCTCTGGAAACGAACGATGGGCCGCTGTTGCCCACTCAGTTCGATCCGAATTCCAAGGGCTGATACGCCGCCTCGAAATTCCCGTGATCTTCGAGGCGCGCCGTCTCGCTGTCGAACGCGACGCCCATGAACAGCGCGAAGACATGGTCTCTCGCGCCAAGGCCATTCGCCGCTCTCCTGTCCGCATTCCTGATCGTCCCAGCAGATCAACGGTTGAAGAGCAACTCGTATTCGGACTTGCACTGAAGCTTGACGCATTTTGCGAGGATGCCCAATGCCGGGGGGTCGATCTGATGTTCGACGAACTCGACGCCAAGGTGGCGCAACGCTATGAAGATGCAATCAACCGCACTCGCAACATCGGTCGTTCGACCCGCCGCGTGAAGGGCTGGAACCCCAAAACCAAATCCTGCGTCGAGGGCCAGATCTCCTTTCGCGCAGACGCGCCTTTCCCGTTAAACACCCGTTTTCTCGGGCACCTGTGCGTTGCGGGCAAGCAAGACCCGCTCATCCTGGCGACCGACATAGTGGCGAATTCGCTCTACGATCACCTCGTCGGCCTTCCTGCCACGGCGTACCTCAACCGCCCGCAGAGCATCGCCGGATGGGAACTCGAACATCGGATATATGGCGCCAGAGACGACGCCATCGAGGACATCTTCTGATGCCGCGTCCTCCTTGATCCCGGACAGTGGCGTGCACTCCCTCCACCAAATAAGGGTACCAACAAATTTCAAATACGGCACCGCCTGCGGGAGGCTTCCCGTCATGGAACAAGAGCATCCGCTCCGAGAATCCGACAGCCAAGTAGAACCCTGATGTCGAACACGTCGCTCCAACTCTTTGCCTCTCAGCCTCCGCTCCAGCCCGCCACTCAAAGAGACGTCTGGCTGCGTCGAGGCACGGTATCCTATCCTCATGCTCCCGGTCATTGGCATCCGGTATCGTTGTCCGAACTCGGAAATGCCGCAGCACGTGAGACCTTCACCACATCAACGCTCCACTTCGCCGCCGCATGGACCGATTTGTTTCGAAGCATGATCGCAGCGGGCCCAGACTTGCGGTGGCTTGAGAACGGTCCCGGCGTCGGCCGCGACGCACGAATCGCATACTCAGGCCTCTTCGGGCGCTACGTGGCGCGAGCGTACCTGACGGGAAATGAGAACGTCCGGGTCCTCGTTCCGCTGGATGTGGCCAAGCGCCTTCTCGACGGTACACCGTATTCCATAGTAAAGTGTCCGCCAGGCCACGGACTCGAAGCCGACTGGATCGGACTCGACGGTCAACGCCGCCTGGTGATCGCCGAGGCCAAGGGCTCCTTCGACAAGGCGGTTCGCACCTGGTCTGGACCGGATCGCCTCCCTGATGTCCTTCACACCGCCATCGGACAAGCGCAAAGGACGGCTGTGTTCGCAACATCATTCGCTGGGGCGCTGCCTGCCAAGCGCTGGGCGATCGCGTCTCGGTGGGCCAATGAGATGAACGGCCGCTGTCCGACTGTTATCGCCTGGGATCCTGACGAAGGGCCACTCGATGACGACGACTACGGGGCGCTGGCGCGACTTCTTCACCGCTGCGATGTCGAGGGAGTCCTGAAGGGCTTGGGACATGCCGACGCCATTGACACCGTGAACGCGCAACCGCCATCGCCACGCCTTCCGGGCGACATATGGCTTCGTGTCGGCGACCGACCCGTAGACCCCGGTTTTGCTGCAGTGTTGGGGCCGGTCGGGATACACCCTTTGCGCCGCAATGACGACCTCGACCGCGTGCGTCTGATTCGCGAGGTGACGCCGAACGTTGCGCTCGCGTCACTGTCCAGCCACTACGCCAGCACCATATTTCGAGACCCGCTTGCGTATGGCGAGTGGGCGTCCGACGAGGCGGTCATGCCATCTTCTGGGGGCAGCGACCGTTTCATGCAGCGAGCCGGATTGACGATTGCCTGGCCGACGCCCGATCAGGACATCGGGTTGACAGTGGAGTAGGCCGGTCCCTGCTGGACACACCGGATCCGGATACGCCGACCGGACTGCGGGACCGGGCCATGCTCTATCTCGGCTATGCCGCGGGCCAGCGGGTGTCGGAACTGGTCGGCGTGACGCTGGAAGACCTCGGACGGCCCTGTCTCGACACCGTGCGCATCATTGGCCTAAACCCAACATAGGTACCGATTCCGCCATAGGATTTTCACGCCTTTGGTTTCTTGATTCCGTTCTTTTTCATCCAGTTTGAGAGGTTTGCAGGCGCTGTGTTGTAGCGCTTTGCGATGAACTTCTGTGTTGATCCGTTTGCGAGCAGCGCTTCGATCACTACAGGCACGCGGCATCGTATCGGCAGCTCTCTACGCGGATATGTTGGGGCGATTGGTGCGGTGTTGCACCACGCGCCCGGAGGTGCACCCCCCAGTGATCGGCGCACGCCTCGAATGCGCCTGAATCTATCCGCATCAGGGCGACCCACCCAACGGTTCGGAGCCGGTCGGGCACTCATAGTGGGAGAAGAAGCGATCCAACAGCCAGAAGAAACGG
>JAPOVX010000085.1 GCA_026707935.1 Paracoccaceae bacterium | reverse complement strand
AGACCGAAGGCATCTTGTTGCCATCAAAGACAACGATCAATGCGCTGTCATTCTCGACTAACTGACCGAGGTAGTTGAGCAATGCCTCATGGAATGTCTCATGACCGATTGAGCCTATCAAATTTGCCAGAGACAGGTACCGAGTGTTTTTTGACGTCACTCGACGGTCCATGATGTCAAATGTCTATTCCAGAATGACACCCGAGGAGAACAATCCTTTACCGCAGCAGGCACCGTTCCGATTGCGTTTCAGCAAATCCCGGACACTTCTGGGTCGCGACAATTCCTTCGGCTTGACGCTTGCGGCGCGGGTTGGTTTCGCACTCGGCAGAGACGCCGAGCATGTCGAAGAACACCTTCCCGGTAGCGGTCGAGGTGTTCACGGGCTGCCCGGTAGCGGCGATTATGGCGCCCTTCTCCCGGATCTTCGCGACAATGACCTGAAGATCCTTCAGGGAACGTGCCAGTCGATCGATGCGCGCGACCATCGGTGTCTCGTCCGGAAAGGTGAAGTCGAGGATGATCCCGAGTTCAGGTCGGTTTTCAAGACTGAAGCTGCTGCCGGTTTCGGCCCCGATCATGGTAAATCCCAGGCGGCGTTTCCCCAGCCGTGTTCGCCGAAGAACTTCAGCCTGTCCGTAGTTCCGTATCGGACAAGGGCAAAGCCATGGGTCGTAAATTTCAAATCTTTCACACAACCAATGAAGCGGGTGGCCCATGATGGGTCCTTCGGCTTCCACTCTTCGATTTTCCATTTGCAGTTGGTTCCAGGCGCATGCAGCCAATAGTCGGTCGAATCGCCCTCATGTGGGTCCGAATCTCCATGGGTGATCGACTTCGAATGCGGCGCCATCGCACGCAATTCCCGGTCGCGATCAAAAAGAAATTTCGTAAGCGCGGCAAACGAGGCGGGACCGAAGAGTCCATCGATCGCACCAGTGTAGTAACCCCAATCGCGCAGAAGGATTTGCATCTGCAGCTGGGCGGACCGTGTTGCGTTTTTCTGGAAACCTTCCGGAATGATCCGGTCGTCCGGCATCGCGGCCAGGACCGCCCATGACTGCGACGCGCGGGCAAGATCCTGGGCGCTACCTTGTCCCGATGGCAGTGCAAAGGAGACGCCCATCTCGGCAAAACGGGATACGAGTGTGGTATTGCCGCTGAGGACGGCCGCCAGCATCGGAGAGATTCCATCGCGGTCGGGACGTTCGGCAGCGGTGCGCAAAGCCAGTCGGTTGGGAAGAAGTGATGCTACGTGTTGACTGGATTCTGTACCGGCCAAGCGAACGAATGCGCTCCGCCCGTCATTATTCGTCTTGGCAAGCAAGGCATTCAACTTGTTTGTTTCAGACGCTCGGCGAAGAACATGGTTGGCAATGGATTGCCGCGCCTCTGCATGTTCGTCAGATTGGGCGAAAGCGGCATGAATCGCAGTGTTCCCGTTTCCATCGCTCGACATGACATCGGCGCCAGCCCTAAGCAGATACACTACCGTAGCGAAATCGCCGGCGGCGGCGGCAATGACGATTGCCGGCATCCCGTTATCGGCCGTTTGGTCGGGGTCTTCGCCGTCGGTCAGCAGGCGCCTGACCGTAGCGACGTCACCGTCATTGACCGCGGCAATGAAGTCCACGGCCGCTTCGGGCTCAGGGATGCCACCAAGGCGGCGGGCAAGTTCGCTCCGACCGAGCGACATCGCCAGCATTCCCGGGGTCGCTCCGTCCTCCGAAGCGAGGGTGCTGTCGGCACCCCGTTCCAGCAAAAGATCAACCATGGCGTCATCGCCCGCCACAACGGCAAGCGAGAGTACGGGAATGCCGTTCATCTTGTGATTTGGGTTTGCTCCGCTTGATAGCAAGTCTCCGACAATTTCTGTGCCGCCAGCCATGACAAGGACACCGAGCGGTGTGAGGCCGTCACTGTTTGCCGCCTCGACCTGGCCTCCCCGTTCGGCAAGAACGGTCACCGCATCCATGTGGCCGGCAAGGGCGGCGTGGAGCATGGGCGTGGCGTTGTCGGCATCGACGGCATTCACGTCGATGCCGGTGGCAAGGAGCGCTTCTATCCTTTCGAAATCGCCTGTCCGGACTGCGATGGCGAGGCGGATGGCATCGCTGATATCACCGGAGGTCCTGAGAAGGCGCACGATCACGGCATTTCCCGTGGCCTCGGCCAAGCCGGTTGCCGTGAGCCCGTCCCGGTTGGCGGTCACGTCAGCGCCGAGGCTGAGGAGGGCTGCAACCGCATTGTCCGCCTCGGCGAGAATCGCGTTCTGGAGCGCAGTCGAACCGTTGGAATTCAAGCGGTCAGGGTCAACGCCCGCGTCAACGATCGCGGCGACAAGATCGTCGCGGTCGCGGGCAGCGAGGATTGTCAGTGCATCGGCCCATACCGTTTCGTGATAGAGCGGCAGCGTCGCCTCGGTGAATCCGGACGTCGCCAGCGTCTCGATCAATTCAGCGAGGTTCTCCTCTCTGGCACTCTGCTCCTGCGCATGTCCGGCAGGCGCTGTCAGGGCAAATAGAGCCGCTAGAACGTTTGCACCGAACGTCTTGTTCATCGCCTGGCCTCGTTTTATCCAGTCAAGGATGCCTCAGCGGCAACGTTGATTGTAAACGGCTTGTGTGGTACGCCGCGATTCTTGCAAAGCATCAAGATACTCCCGGGCGTTTGAAGCACCGTAGCCGTCGACGTGGCTTGCCCAGTTCGCATGCATCTGCGCGATTTCCCGGTCAAGCTCCCGAACCTGCGCAAGACGTTCCCTGCATTGGGTTGCCGAGTCGCCGTACGTTCCGGACCGTCGCGTGGTGGGAGCGGTTCGGCGCCTGTCGCCGGTACGACCGCGCTCGGGCGCGACCGCGACCCGGGTTTTCCGCATGTCGTCGGTTTTTTCCATCTGCCGACCGAACTCGGCGGCCAGGTTGTCGTCTGGCACCGCCGTCACACCCTTGAGCGTAGCCTGGTAGCGGGCTGTCTCGATCCCGGAAGACGTCAACATCCGACGCTCCAGGTTCCGGAGATTGAAGTCCCGATCAAACGCCGCAAACGCCATATCGAGATCAGCGGAGGCGGCCGATTGAATGTTGAGCAGAAGACCGACCGAAGCGCGGAAAAGGACTTGCTGCAGTTGGTTCCAGCGGGCAAAGCGGTCGACGGCTTCAAGCCCGAACGCGGCACCCGTCGTCAGAAACTCGGGGCTGTCCGAAGGCCGCGACCCGAGCATGACGGAGCCAACTTCGGTGATGCGAAAAAGCGTTTCGGCAACGCTTATGGCGTGGCTGTTCGTCGGTAGTCTGTATACCTCGCCGCCGACGGCATAGCGGCGACCTGCGCGCTTGAATCCCCGCAGTCCGGCAAGCCCAACCCCGCGAAGGGCCTGGTAGCCCGCATGCCCCGGGAGACCGTCAAGAACTTCGGCCGTGTTCGCGAACGTGCCATCCGACTGGCCACCCGAAGTCGCGATGGGAATGCGGGTCCGTTCGTCCTGCTGGCGGCGTTGCTCCTGGCGGAGGTGGTTCCTCACCTGCGTCATGCATCGGTTTCTGGCCTGAGACCCTTGTCGCATAACGTCAAACGCCTGGTTATGGAACAGTTCTGTACGACGATCGCACGGTTTGGCGCGATCAATGGACCCCCGGCTCGGTTGCCTGGCAATCGACCACGCCTTGTCGCCTTCTGCTTTGGCTTCAAGCCTCAATTGGTCCCAGATCTGCTGGTAGCGAGCGTAAAGCGCGCGGCACTCCTCTTGAGACTTCGGGCTGATGGGGTCGTGGGGCAGATGGAAACCAAGTGCGGCTGCGGAACTGGTGGAAATGACAAGTAACGAAAGGCTTGCAACAAGTGCAAATCGGGAAGCAATCGCCCAGTTCATGACGATCCGGAACCAGTTTCGGACGTAGAGCAAAATCACATCAAAGAAAGTGAATTTGTTGTTCGCCATTCTCGAACGGGTCACCCCCTCTTCCCGAAATGACATCCCGCCACGCGACGAAACGTCGGTCGGCCCAACGACCTGGAAACTTACGAAGGGGGCCATTTGATGGAATATGTTCAGGTACCGTGGCCGTTTCGACGGCCTAAAGCACGTTCGAAGGAGGGGCATCGTCTATGCATCACGCTCATGTGTTTCAAATTACCCAACAAACGTTTGTGTGTCAATCTTTGACTGGAGTATCCATCTTCAGAGATTTTCGGAGAGCGTGTTGCGTTTCGTAACGGAGGCTCCCGTTGGTTTTCTGCCGGAGTTCAGGCGGTAACGGATTGGTACCGCGAGCATTGTTTCCCGATCTCCTTATCTTATCCGTTCATTCCGATCATACAGCTTGCAATCCTTTCAGCAGTTCCCGGCCCCAGGGACGAGGTGCCCAGAAAACTGGCTGAACCGCCAAGCGGCTCACTTTTCCTGCTGCAACGGTAGCAGCCAACTCACCAACGCCAGTTTGCCTCCCCCACTACGGCTGCCCTCCCAGGTTTGCCCGGAGATCAATGGACTTCAATCGTCGGGCGACAAGTTCCCCCGCCTGAACCCGAAGAGCAGCGGTCCTGGATTCCGATTCTGACGGGCAAACACCTGACACCGGTTCCTCTCTCTCTGGAAATGTAATGCCTGACCAGCAAAACGCTTCGCCTGCAGGCGAAACTACCTGACCAGGGTAAACACCGTGCCAGCCCAGATTCCCGGTCCACCGAGACCTCTTGGCAGCAGGCCTGCAAGAAACTCGGATTGCGGATCCGCCTCTTCGAACACATGCGGTCGATCACCGGATATCATGTCTTCCCGACATGGGAGGCTTTGTTCAACACGCTCATCACCGGCATTCCGCCGTCACAACGCGGTCAATTGTCAAGTCCAGTTCGAACTGACCCACCTGTCGCCATACCTTTTCCAGGAGAGTCTTTTCTGCCGGGCAATTCGCTCCGGTGTTCGGGTTACGCTCGAGGGGAAAAGGAAGGTGGGGACGCTTGATCGAGCTGATTGGCCTGGAAATTTGGCGACGGTGCGTTCGCTGGCCACATCGGAGTGCCAAGAGGAAGAACGCCCGGCGAGTCCGATCAGGTTTCCGCGGGGGCCGGATGGGAATGGCCGGAAGAAATGGAAACATCAATTCTCGCCCCGATGAGTTCCATCGCGATCTCCATTGCTTCATCCGGCGACATCCCCGATGGATTCAGTGCGTGTTCCAGCCAGAGCCCGTCAATGACGGAATAGGCGCCCACGGCGAGCCGATGGGCCTCAGCGGAAGACGGTTTTCCGCCCTGGCCGGCGGGAATCCTGTTTATGCAGTCGGCCAGCTCCCCGACGTAATACTGGTAGATCTCGGTCCTCATCGCCGCCGTCTCGGGATCAGCGTTCACAAGGTCCAGAAAGCTGATCCATAACCTGGTCATCTTGCGGCCCATCAGTGCGCGGCTGTTGAAGATCGCCCGTGCACGGGTTTCCAGTTGCCTGACCGGATCGGGATCTGTGGTTGCGGCCAAGGACCCATAGTTTTCCTGCGTGATTTGCCGGAAGTGCCGGTAAGATGACCGCATCAGGTTGGCCTTGCCGCCGAAATGGTACTGAACCATGGAGACATTGGTGCCGATGTTGGCGGTAATCCTTCGTATCGTTGTGCCATGATACCCGTGTTCCGCCAGGCAATTCAGGGTAGCGTAGACGAGCTTCTGCTGTTCTTTGGTGAGCCTGTACTTCACCATGACCGGGCTCCGATGCTTTGCGGCCGCTGTTCAACTCAACGATCGGGCCTCCGGTAGCATTTGCCGTGCCCGGTTGGAATCCACTCTTGAATTGTAAAACAAACGTATGTTTGATATCGTCGCTGAACGGGCGCGAACCTGTCCGAATGGGGCCGCCCCCGGTCAGGTCAGCGGCGAAGAACCAGGTGACGCTTTTCCAGCCCGGGACGGGACCGGCATACCGTGCCGCGATAGATGTGCAAAAGGAGGCGTGACGTGCATCATGGCAACGAAAACGGAGCGGTGTCCTTTTGCATTTTGCGGGACCGGCGCGAAACCGGCTTGAACGAACCCGTGAAGCCGATGCTCGTGGTGCTGGCCACACTCTGTGTGCCGGTAATGACCGTCGCGCAGTCCTCACCGTCGCCGTACGCCGAAAAAACGGAAGCGTCGATGGGCCTCGACCGCGCTCAGCGCAGGGGTATCCAGTTTCGTCTGCGGGCATTGGGGTTCAATCCGGACTCCCCCGACGGGTTGTTTGGACCGCGTACGCGTCAGGCGATCGGCAGGTGGCAATCGTCGCGGGGCGAACCGGCAACGGGGTATCTGGACGCGAACACCCCGAGGACACTGCTTGAGACGGGTACGGCAGCGGACATTATGTCCGAGGTGCTGAGCACGGCCGAGAGCATCACAGATACATTCCGATGCGTTCTGGCGCTGAGCGCCATCGCCGGGGTGCAGGCGGAGACGGGCGATATTTCCGGGGCGGGCCGTTCCATCTCGGAGGCGCTGAGCACCGCCCGGAGCGTCACGGATGCAGACGATCGCTCAGGTGCTGGCAAGAGTCGCCGAGGCGAAGGCGAAGGCAGGCGACATGTCAAAGGCCCCAAACATCATGAAGGCAAACCCTCGCCTGACGCAGCAAGTCGACGAGCAGCCGCAAGCGGCGGCGGCGTGCGACGACTGAAACACGGCACGGTTCTTCGAACATGTCAACACGACGACCGTTTCCCATTGCCTGAGCGAGGGGGAAGAGGTGGGCGCGCGGGATGAGAATGAGGCAACCCCGCTGCACTTCGCCGCGTCAGGGAGCAAGAACCCGGCGGTGGTTCAAACGCTTCTCGATGCCAGGGCGGGGATGCGACCTCCAGAGACAGCCACGGCAAGGTGCCCTGGGACTATGCCAAGGAGAACCCGGCGCTGAAGGGAACGGGTGTCTACTGGCGCCTGAACGAGGAGCGGTTTGACTAGTATGGGGCGTTGCCGGTTGGAATCGCGTTTTTGTTCCGTCTCGAATTTCGTGACGCCCGGGCGGGCGCCGGGAGGGCATGAGGTGCACTCCCCTCGAGAGCACTCCATCGGGACGAAGGGCGCGCCACAACCAAGCGGTTCCGAGCCCGGAACCTGTCAACTAAGGGGAGGACACGTAAATGAATGGAACGCTGGTACGGCTCAAGGAAGGCCTGGCCCTCATGATCGCTGTTTCGATGCCGCTTTCGGAGGCGCGCGCCGAAACCGTTCGCATTCAAAACTATACTCACATGGGATGCGATGTCGCGGGAAAGCGCTATCTCCCGGCCGGGGCAGACACCGGACTGGTAGCAACGGTCCGGCTCCCTGAACAGCGACAGCAATGCCTGGATGCAATCAAGCGCATGCGAGTGGGTTGCGAGATGGCAACGGACTTTCAATCGACGAATCCGGACGGGCATTCCTGGAAGTCTGGCGAAAAACACCCCCGGTGCCTGGGTGTTTTCGCGGCTGAAATCCCTGCCTGCATTGGCCACTACGAGCTGGAGGGCCAAAAGTGTCATGGCTCCGGCTCGGAGACGGAAAGCGAGGAACGCGAGCGCCTTGCGTTGGAGGCGGAGGAAGACATGGTGGCTTTCCCGCCGAACACGTGGATGCAGGTGCTCAAGGACGCGAATGTCCATGCGGGGCCTTCCACCAGCGCCAGGATAGTTCGTCTTATCCCGGCCGGTCATGCGGTTCGTGTCAGTGGCAGGATTGGCAACTGGGTTCATTTTGGTTGGTTGAAAGATGGGGAGGAGCAATTCGTCTACGCGCCCCTCCTGCGCGAGATCAAAGACCCCGGCGCTTCGAAGTAACTGGCCAAACTGCGACGCAACCTGGATTCTCGGTGGACCACGTGCG
The DNA here is from genome assembly GCA_026707935.1 of Paracoccaceae bacterium. Classification (GTDB taxonomy): domain Bacteria; phylum Pseudomonadota; class Alphaproteobacteria; order Rhodobacterales; family Rhodobacteraceae; genus JAPPHA01. The sequence goes on along the minus strand of JAPOVX010000085.1, from coordinate 1,760 downwards.
ACCGGGCCGAAGGTCACAAAGGCGCACCCGACGATGCCGGTGATTGATGATTGCGCGATCATGGCTGCAGCTCACCAAAATTGTTAACGTCCGCGGTATCGACCATCTTGACTTACGTTGTGCTGGCCAGCTCCGGACGCGCCACAAAAACACGCAAAATCCATACATTCAGTGCTTGGTATTGTATGTCTACCAAGAGACAGAGGAATGTAGGCAGAACAGTAGCAACGGTTCCACGCGCATCATGGGATCATGTTGAGTTAGGGCCGTTAAACCCCGGAATCGACCCCTTGTGTCACACGCCGTCGTCCTCATGTCCCCCACTTGCGATCACCTCGGGCCAGAGGGCGTCGAGCGGGAAAGTGATGGCGTCGAATGGAGGAAACGAGACCGGCGCGTCATCGGCGAGCGTGGCCAGCAGCAGCCACTGCCTCTCGCGCAATGTGCAAGCCTCAAGCGTTCGTGCGTCGGGATCGACGAACCAGAGATGGCCAACGCCCTCACGGGCATAGAGATCCCGTTTCTCGTTCACATCCAGCCGCCGTGTAGAGGGCGAAAGAACCTCGCAGATCCAATCCGGCGCGATCGTGAAATAAGCCGCGTCCGGATATTCGGGCATCGTCTCGCGCCGCCAGCCGGCGAGATCCGGCACCACGATGTCTTCGCCCAGGTGCAGTTCCGGCTCATCGATGATCCACCAGCCGCCGGGGCCATCATCGCCATAGTTGAATGGCGAACCGATCTTTATCCCTAATCCCGAGCTTGCCCAGGCATGTGTTGGCTGCCGGCCTTGGATGGGTGTGGAGGGTTCCGGCGATCACCTCGGCAATCTTGTGTGGCGGCGCGTCGAGCACGTCCTGATAGGTTGCCCGGCGAGTTTCCCTGCGTCTTGTCTGTGCCGTCATAGTCCTGGGTCCTCCCCCTACCCTATTAAATGCCGATCCGCTCGACTTCATCAAGCGAAACATGCTCCTCGCGGCGGTCGTAAAGACGCGTCGTCTCCGTGCGGGCGTGCCCGGCAAGGTACTGCGCAACCTCGACGCGTGCATCGGGATGCTCCAGGTATGCCGTGATCCCGGTCGCCCGGAGACTGTGACAGCCGATGTATCCCGAGCTGATGACGCCCTCGTCACCCGCACGAATGGCACGGCGCTCGACCGCCTCCCGTGCCCGGTGGCGGCTCCACCTGCGGTCCGACAGCGAAACGGAGCCCTTGCGGCGATCCACCGCACGAAACAGGGGTGTCGCGCGGAGCTCGCGCTCCATGAGCCCCCCGGCTTCCATGTAGTCTCTGAGGTACTCCTCCAGGCGGTGATGGCACGGAATGTCCAGGACCTTGCCGGCTTTCTCGTGCAGCCGGACGTGCCAGCGCCCGTCGCGGATCGAGACATCCCGCACGTTCATTGCCACCGCTGCCGAGACTCGCGCGAAGCTGTAGGTCAGGGTCGCGATGAACGCCCGGTCACGAAGTTGGGTGATCGTCCCTGACGGGAGCCAGCGCATGAACCGCCGGGCCTCGGTTGTTGTCAGCACCGGTGTCAGGCCGGTCCGCACCACGTGTTTCGGCCCGCGAACCGCCACGGCCGGGGATTCGGGGATGATCCGGTGGAGTGCCAGCCAGGCAAAGAGTTGCCGGACGGCGGCGAGTTCCAGCTTCACGGTCGCCTTCGCCATTCCGGACGTGATCCGGTCTTCGATCCAGGCAGAGATGTGGACTCCCCGGATGTCGCGGATGTCCTCGATGCCGCGATCGCCGAGCC
>JAPOVX010000007.1 GCA_026707935.1 Paracoccaceae bacterium | reverse complement strand
CCTCGAAGAAGCCAACCCCGCCTTCGTGTCGGGAAGTACGACCGGAGGTGAACGCCTCCTGTCCCAGATGGGTTACATGCGCCCGCTGCCAGGATACTCGCAATACAAGTCCCCGATCCCCAATCTCTACATGACCGGACCGAGTTGCCACCCCGGCGGAGGCATTACCGCGATGGGGACGATTACCGCCAACGTGATGCTGCGAAATTTCGGCATGCCGCATCGTCCAATCCATTGAGGCCATCCATGCGTAAACCGATCGAAAAATACACCGCCCTCATCATGCAGCCCCACGTGGAAGTGGCGACCGGCCGTGACGGCATCCGTCGCAACCTGGACCGGGCTCTCGACATGATTGATTTCGGGGTCGGGTACTACTGGGAAGTGCCGGTGCGTCTTGCCGTGTTTCCCGAGTATTTCCTGCAGGGCGTGACCACGCCGGGGAAGGGCGAGCACGGCCTCGAGGAATTCATGAAAAAGGCGATCACATTCGACGATGACGAGATCCTGGCGCTTGTCGAGAAGTGCCGGGAACACTCCATGTATATCGCCGCAGGTGGCGTCGTCGAGGAGGTGGGGGCGTTTCCGGGCCGCTGGTTCAACACCGCCTTCATCCTCGGCCCGGGCGGCGTGGAACTGATTTACCGGAAGTACCACGTTCCAGCCTCGATCGGACTCGGAACATCACCCCACGACATGTGGGACGAATACAATGCAGCCGTCGGTACCGACATCAAGGACTTGTTTCCCGTGCTCGACACTCCCATCGGCAAGTTCGGGTGCATGACTTGCCACGACGGGGCGACTCCGGAGGTCAGCCGCGCGCTCGGATTCAATGGCGTCGAGGTCATCTGCCACCCCGTCGCCCTGCAAGAAGTCGAGGGAGTCAGCGCGCCCTGGGACTTCTGGATGTTCTCGCGGCGTACGCGCGCCCATGACAACATGGCCTATCTTCTCGGATCGAACTGGGGAACGGTGGACTACCGGTTCTATCCCAAGGCATTCTGTGCCGGGAACTCGTTCGCAATCGACTACACCGGCATGGTCATGCGTCACGCGTCGTATCCTGAAGAGCAGGTCCTCGCTGCCGTCATCGACATCGAGGCGCTCAGGGAGCATCGCACCCGCATCAACCATAACATGTGGGTGGACGTGCGTACGGAAGCCTTCCGCCAGATCTACGAGGATCCGATTTATCCGCCGAACCTGTTCCCTACGGGAAACCCGCCGAGAAACCTTGCCCACAAGATGACCGGTGCTTACACCTCGATGGACCTCATGTACGAACGAGGCCAGTTTGTCATGCCATTCGACAAGGACGGCATGAAACACTCGGAACTGCTGAAGGCCAGGATCCGCACGGCACAGAAGCACGGTGCGCTACGAAAGGACTAGGGCAATGCATGTCAGCACACCCGTCGCGGACATGGAAATCAATCTCGATCGGCTTGTGGTCGAGAACGGCATGCTCGTCGTGACTAACTCCCGCAACGATGCCATGTCTGCCCGCGCGGTCATCGGGCCCGGTGACGTGCGCCGGCTCGTCGGCGCGCTCCTTCGCCCGCGCATCGCCTGGCACCTTCTCACATGCCTCGTCCGTCCGGAAAGGGACGGGCGGGGCGTGGGTGGTGGCCCGGACGACGATCACCCGTCGCCCGTGTCCTGGTAGCCCGGGCATGAACATCGCCGCCAGTCCGGTTTTGGAAAGCGTGCGGACAGGCGCGGACATCCTCCTCGAGGCGCTACAGGCGAACGGGATCACGACGCTGTTCGGGCTCCCCGGCGGCCAGCTTGACGACATGTTTGACGCCATATGCCGCGCCGATGGCGACTTCACCGCCATGCGTTCCCGACACGAACAGGGGGCTGCATACATGGCGTACGGTGCCGCGCGGTCCACGGGGAAACCGTCGGCGTTCCTGGTCGTGCCGGGACCCGGGCTCATGAACACGATGGGAGCGCTTTCGACAGCTTGGGCGACCAACACCCCGGTACTCAGTCTCAGCGGCCAGATACCGTCGGACGCTATCGGTTCCGGCCGTGGCTACCTTCACGAGATTCCCGACCAGCTGGCGACGGTCAGAACACTGCTGAAGCACGCCGAACGGATAGACGAGCCAGGTGACGCACCGGCGATGGTGAACGCTGCGTTCCGGGCGATGCTGACCGGTCGTCCCGGCCCGGCCCACCTGGAAATGGCGCCGGACGTGATGGCAAGGGCAAGGGCCGGCACGACCGTCCGGGCTGCCCGGATTCCCTCGGCTCCCGCTGCAGCCGAGACGGATATCACGGCTGCTGCCGCGCTCCTGGCATCGGCCCGGAACCCGCTCATCTTTGTCGGTGGCGGCGCGACTCATGCAGCCGAAGAAGTCAGGGAACTCATGAGGATCATCGAAGCGCCGGTCACCTGTTTCCGCGGCGGTCGCGGGATCGTCGACGATCGCGATTACCACGCACAGGTCTTCCCCGCCGGCCGGCGGCTGTGGAAACACGCGGACGTCGTTCTTGCCATCGGGACGAGGATGAAGTTTCCGCAGCTTTATTGGGGGATGGACGACAACATCAAGGTGATTCGCATCGACATCGACCGTCGGGAATTCGACCGCTACGCGCCTGTCGCCGTCGCACTCCACGGAGACAGCAAGGCAACCCTCAAGCCGTTGCTGCGGATACTCGGGGACACGATCGGAGCACCGCCCGTTTCGCGCGAGGAAGAACTCACCGCGCTCAAGGCAGGGCTTCAGTCGGATATCAGGCGCGACGTGGGCCCGCAGATGGAATACCTTGATGCCATCCGCGATGTGCTCCCCGCCGAGGGAATTTTCTGCGACGAGGTCACGCAGATCGGGTTCGTGTCATGGTTCGGTTTTCCGGTCCACCGCCTTCGCGGACACGTCAACTGCGGCTACCAGGGAACGCTCGGGTACGGATTCGCGACGGCACTGGGCGTGAAGGTCGCAAATCCGGACGTGCCAGTCGTGAGCATTTCGGGGGATGGAGGATTCCTTTACACCGCCAACGAACTCGCCGCGGCCGTCGAATACGGCATCAACCTTGTCACCGTCGTGTTCAACGACAACCGTTATGCCAACGTCTACCGGCAACAGAAAGAGTGGTACGAGGGCCGCTTCATCGCCTCCGACCTGCACAATCCGGATTTCGTCAGCTTCGCCCGCAGTTTCGGTGCCAACGCGGAATACGTGAACGGCCCGCGGGAGCTGAGACGTGCGCTCGAGCGCGGCTTCACCTCCAGGATGCCGACCGTGATCGAGGCGCACCAGCCGCACGACCTGCCGACACCCTGGCCGTACATTCTCGGGGGTGCCGTGCGCGGACGGAAACCCGCGGGGACAGGCTGAGCCATGGCCGTTTGCGAGCACACGGTTCTTTCCTTCACCAGGCCGGATTCGCTGCCATGACCCCGGGCGTGAAACCCGCACTTGCGCACGTGTCTCCCTACAGACAGGGAAAGGCGACGATCGCCCGGATCGGACGCGTCATCAAGCTGTCGTCGAACGAGTCGCCGTACCCGCCAAGCCCGACTGCGGTTGCCGCGTTCCACCGTACCGAACCGGAACTCGGCAGGTACCCGGACGGATCGCAGGCGGGCATCCGGCAGGCCCTCGCAACGGTTCACGGCATCCCCGCACGCAACATATTCGCCGGGAACGGTTCGGAGGAGGCAATCGGACTCGTGATCCGGTCAGTGATGTCGGCCGGGGACGAGATGGTAACGAGCCGGAACAGTTTCATCATGGCCGACATCCATGCCCGGTCCGTCGGCGCCGAAATCGTCCGGTGCGACGATACCCGCCACCGTGTCGATGTCGGGCAAATCCTCTCTGCCGTTACCGACCGCACCCGGATCGTCTATGTCTGCTCGCCAAACAACCCGACCGGTACCTATACGACGGCATGTGAACTCCGCCGCCTCGATGCGGAACTGCCGGCCGGCGTTCTCCTGATCGTTGATGCGGCCTACGGGGAGTTTGTCGATGCCGGTGATTACGATACCGGGCAGGCGCTGTTTTCGCCCGGCGGTCGCATTGTTGTGACCCGGACGTTTTCGAAGGCGTACGCGCTCGCGTCGCTCCGGATCGGGTGGGCCCTCGCGCCGGACGGCGTCATCGATGCCGTGAATCGCCTGAGGACGCCCTTCAACACCAACCAGGCTGCGCTCAACGCGGCCGTCGCCGCAGTGCAGGACCAGGAATACCTGGAACGCGTCGTGGAGCGCGTCCGCAGGACCCGAGAACACTTCATTGCGTCGCTTCGTGAATTGGGGCTCTCTGTCGTGTCGAGCCAGGCGAATTTCGTGCTCCTGACCTTTCCAGGGGGCGGAAACCAGGCAGAAGACCTTGACGCCGCCCTGCAGGCTTCGGGCATACTTGGGAGGCCCGCCGCGGCTGGTGCCAACGAGTTCCGGATTTCGATCGGAACAGAAGAGGAGATGTCGCTTGCACTTGCGGCAATCCGTGACTGGGTCAATTCACGGCGAGAGTCGTGTTGACCTGAAGTGACGAAACGTCCCGCCTGTCCTGGCCGGAGGGGCATGGCAACGGGCGCTGGCAACATCCGGTTCTGGAGGGATGAAACATGAACGGTTTCAAGACGATTCTCACGGCGGGTGCCCTGGCACTTGCCATGATGCCGGCCGTGCCGGCTCTCGGCGACGGTGATGTCTCGCACAACTGGAACGCCGAAAACGAGGCGGAGGCGCTCAGGATTTTCCGTGACAAGTTCATCGAGCTTGGTGGGGAATGGAGCGACACGGCCTTCCCTGACACACAGGCGAGCATTTCCTCGGTCAAGACCCGAATCATCGGCGGCAACCCGCCCATGGCTCTCCAGAGTGCGCTCGGCGGCGTCATGCAGGACTTCGCCGATGCCGGCCTCCTGCAGAACATGGACGACGCCGCGGCTGCTGGCGGCTGGGGCGACAACATTTCGGAGAGCATGGCCGCGGTCGGCAAGCACGGCGGTCACTGGGTGGCCGTCCCGGTCTTCGTCGACGTAATCAACTGGATGTACACCAACAATGACGTCCTCGCGAATGCCGGTGTCTCCGCGCCCAACTCCTGGGATGAGTTCAAGGCTTCCCTTCCCGTGCTGCAGGAAGCAGGCGTCATACCTCTCGCCGTAGGTGGCCAGGACTGGCAGGAAGGGATCCTTTTCGACCATGTCGTTCTCGCCGTCGGGGGCGCCGCTCTCTACGAGGGCATGATGAATGGCGATCCCGAAATCCTGAAAGGCGACCTGACGCGTCAGGCGCTGGAAGAGTTGGCAAACCTGCGGCAGTACACGGATGAAGGCAAATCCGGACGCGGCTGGAACGACACCAGCACACTCGTCGTTACCGGCCATGCGGCCTACTTCTTCATGGGGCCCTGGGCCGCCGGCGGTTACGGCGACCTGGGCGCCGAGGGCGGGGCATGGTCCTGCCGCCTGACTCCCTGGGACAACAGCCTGACCATCGTTGCCGACGGATTCCAGTTCATCAAGGTGACCGACGACGCCGACATGGCTTCACAGGTTCTCCTCGGCAATGCGGTGATGGATCCGGCCACCCAGATCGCGGCGGCGCGGGCGAAGGGCACGCTCCCGGTGACGACGGCCGCCACGGCCGCGGACTTCGAAGGATGCCCGGCGAAGGCAGTGGCCGCCATGGCCGATGCGACCTCAATCACCCATTGGAACGGTCGCGCGGCGGACGTCGGCAGCGCCATCAAGGACACCGTGTCGGCACTCTGGAACGAAGCGATCGATGTGGAGGCAGCGCATCAGCAACTGGCCGAAATGCTGATGATGTAGGAAACGGCACCGGGCGCCGGACTTGCCGGCGCCCGGGTCGGAACATCACGCGCCAGCGGTGCCGGCAGCGGAGAAACTGGCATGAGGATTTCTGCGAACCGCATCAAGGCCTGGCTCGTTTTGGTTCCGTGTATCGTTGTCGTCTTCTATTTCATCTGGGGATTCGCCGCGTACACGGCATATCTGTCGGTCACGAAATCAACGTTTCTTCCCGACCACGAGTTCATCGGCGCCGCAAACTACCGGGTGCTGTTTGATCACCACCGGTGGTGGGTGGCCTATTCCAACATGTTCGTTTTCGGCGGCTGTACCTCGCCGGCTGCCTTGCGCTCGGCATCGGCCTCGCCATCCTCCTCGATCGCCTGACCACCAGCGAGACACTCTTTCGCACGATTTATCTCTATCCCATGTCGCTCTCGCTGGTGGTGACGGGGCTTGCCTGGCAGTGGATCCTGAACCCGACCATCGGGATCCAGAGACTGGTACAGGACGCCGGCTATCCGGACTTCAAGTTCAACTGGCTGGTGTCGCCGGACCACGCCATCCTGACCGTTGCGTTCGCCGCCATATGGCACGGGACCGGGCTCATCATGATCCTGTTCCTCGCCGGCATCAAATCCGTCGATCCCGAGATCTGGAAAGCCTCCTGGATCGACCGGATTCCCGCCTGGCGGGTGTATTTCAACATCATCCTGCCGCAGCTCAGGGCAACCCTTCTCACGGCCGTCATGCTCTTGGGGTTCCAGGTGGTCCGGAGTTTCGACGTGGTCGTGGCGCTGACGGACGGCGGGCCCGGCTATGCCTCGGACGTACCGGCCCGATACGTGTTCGAGTACTTCTTCGAGCGCGGACGCATTGGACAGGGTGCCGCCGCCGCCGTCGTCATGGTCGTCACCATGATCGCGATCGTCCTTCCCTACCTCTATTTCGAAGTCCGGAGACGGGAAGCATGAGGCGCTACACGTACAGGACCGCGCTGCTCTACGGCGCTCTTTTTGTCTGCGCGCTCTATTTCCTCTCGCCTCTCTACGTGATGCTGGTCGCCAGCTTCAAGACGCTTTCGGAAGTGCGCGGCAGCTCGATCATCAGCCTGCCCGAGGTCTGGACGATCAAGCCCTGGATCAAGGCCTGGTCGGAGGCCTGCTCGGGTCTCGAGTGTGACGGCATCAGGCCCTATTTCATCGCGACCTTCGAAATCGCCATTCCTGCTGTTGCGTTTTCCGTCCTTCTCGGCGCACTGAACGGCTATGTCATGGCAAAATGGAGGAGCCGGTCGGCGGACCTGATCTTCACCCTTCTCCTGGTCGGCAGTTTCGTTCCACTCCAGTTATACCTCATTCCCTTGGCAATTACGCTTCGCGAACTCAACATCTACGGCACCACCACCGGTCTCATCCTGATTCACACGGTCTACGGAATCCCGCTGACGACGATGCTCTTTCGCAATTTCTATGTCTCCCTTCCCGATGAGCTGGTCCGCGCCGCGATCATGGACGGCGCGGGTTTCTTCAAGATCTTCTTCTCCGTCATCCTTCCCCTGTCACCGGCCATTGCCATCGTTGCGGTGATCCTCGTGTTCTCGGGCATCTACAACGATTTCCTGTTTGCGCTGACGTTCGGCGAGACCGGCAAGCGGCCGATAATGGCCGCCGTGCAGAACATCGTTGCCTCGTCCTACGGGATCAAGGAATACAACGTGAACATCGCAGCCGTGATGATCTCGGCGCTTCCGACACTTCTCCTGTTTCTCCTCGCCGGCCGGTTCTTTGTCCGTGGCCTGACCCAGGGTGCCCTGAAGGGATAGGTACATGTCTTTGAAACTGACAAACCTTGCCAAGAACTTCGGCCAGGTCGAAGTCCTCAGGGACATCAACATCGAGATCGAAAAGGGGGATTTCCTGGTCCTGCTCGGTGGCAGCGGTTGCGGCAAGACGACACTGTTGAACTGTGTTGCAGGGCTGGAGGAAACCACGGCCGGCAGGATCGAAATCAACGGCAGGGACGTCACCCGTCTCGACCCGAGCGACCGGAACGTCGCAATGGTTTTTCAGTCCTACGCGCTCTATCCCACAATGAAGGTCGCGCGGAACATCAGTTTCGGACTCGAATGCCAGGGTGTTCCCCGGGCCGATCGCCGGCGCGCCGTCGAGCGTGTCGCCGGTCTCCTGCAGATCGCCGATCTCCTGGACCGCAAACCGTCGCAACTGTCCGGCGGCCAGCGGCAGCGGGTAGCGATCGGACGGGCGCTCGTTCGTGATCCCGAGATCTTCCTGCTCGACGAACCCATGTCGAACCTTGATGTCAAACTACGCAACCAGATGCGGCTGGAGTTGCGCGAATTGCACGGGAGCCTCGGGGCCACCTTCGTCCTCGTGACACATGACCAGATCGAGGCGATGACAATGGCCACGAAGGTGGCGGTCCTGGACGGCGGCCACGTACAGCAGTTCGGCACGCCCTACGACATCTACTACACGCCGCGAAACAGGTTCGTTGCCGAGTTCGTCGGCCTCAACAAGATGAATTTTCTCACAGGCCGGATCACCTACCGGGACGCCGTGCCCGCGGTGGCGATCGGCGATCATGTCGCGCAGCTTCCGCATTATGTTTTCTCGAAGGGAAAGCCTGAAGAGGGGCAGCGCGTGCTCCTGGGGATTCGCCCTGAAAACATCTACCGGTCACGCGACAGGCTGGAGGGCGATGCGTTCCTCCAGGCGGAACGGAGCGTGAACCGCAAGGACATGACGGGCGGCGATCTCCAGGTCTGGTTCGAATTCGAAGGCCAGATGATGGCATGCCGGGTGCGGTCGTCGCGCGCACCGGATCTCGATGAGAAGACCACGTTCTTCCTCGACTTGCAGAACGCGTCGCTTTTCGACTCGGAGACCGAGATGAGGCTTTAAAGACCAGGAGAAGAGAGCGGCCGGGAAGGCATTACGGAGATAGACCGGCGTCCGGCTATTCCTTGCTTTTGCTCGGTCTTCTTGCCCTGCCCTGTATCGGCTGGTTTTGGATTGCCGCTTCCAATGCCTCGATTCGTGACTTGAGTGCCTCATTCTCTTCGCGCGCCCGGGCTGCCATCAGACTCACGGCATCGAACTCTTCCCTGAGAACCAGATTTCGCTCGGTTAACCAGCGATCGAGCCAAGTCGAAAACACCGATTCCGCTTCGGATTTTGCGCCTTGCGCAACACCGACCGCGTTGATCATCAGTTTTGATATGTCATCCAGTACCTTTTTTTGGGAAGACATGGACCTGCTCCAATTACAGTCTGTTTTCCTGTTGCTTCTGTGGCGCCCTTCGGATGCTTCGGCCGGGACCGAAACAATTCAACCCGGACGGAGGTTGTACCCGGCAGCCGTCTGACCAACGGAAACCCTCATGCTGAACCGACAGAATGCTCCGCATGTTATCATGGACAACTCAATCCTGCACAACCAAAATCCCCTTGCCGGGTGCCTTGGCTCGAAGGCAAGATCGATAACGGTTCCCGGTGCTTGCGTCGGACGCATCCTGGCAATCCTGTCAAGGCAAGGATTCCTGTTCGGGTCTTGTTCCGGCACACAGACTGGCCACCGCACCGGGTGCGATTTCCGCAAAGGTGCCGTGACCAGGGAAAATCTTTTTTCCAGCCTCACTACTGTCCCAACGTTTCAATTCTGATGTGACTTAATACGTTGTTTTGATTGCGATTATCCGCGTTTTCCGGCATTTCCGACTTGAGCACCGCCGCATCTGCCGACACCATCCTGCGGTTCCTTTCCTCCAGAACGGCAGGTCGCAATGT
>JAPOVX010000053.1 GCA_026707935.1 Paracoccaceae bacterium | reverse complement strand
CTTCATTCAGCAATTCCTCGCGCCAGATCGTAATAGACTACATCGTCGACGACGCCTGCTGCTTGCCTGCAATCATCGTGTTACGCCCGGCTTCGATGCGTTTGGCGATGGCGATTTCGCCTTCGCGGGACAGGAGTTCCACCAATCCCATTTCCCGGAGATACATGCGAACCGGATCGTCTGTCCTGTCGAGCTTTTCAGTTGAGGACTGCGCGACGACGACGCTTTTCTCGGGACTGTTCTCGACAACCGCGACCTCGCGGCTACTTTCGTCCTCGGCGTCCTCTCCTTCCACGATGTTGATCCCCATCTCGGACAACATCGACATGACGTCCTCGATCTGCTCCGATGAAACCTGGTTGGGCGGGAGAACATCGTTCAATTCGTCGTAGGTGATGTATCCGCGAGCCCGGGCGTCGGATATCATCTTCTTGACCTTGGCCTGGCTCAGGTCGATCATGGAATCTCCGGATTCCTGCTGATCGACGGACTTGCCATCGTCGTCGGGTTTGGCTGTCATTTGGTATCCCTCGGTACGGATATCGATACGTTCAGAGATCGTATCGAAAGGCATGAATTCGGGAAGCCCCGACGAGACAAATCGCGTTCCGCTCGGGCACGCCTTGAACTGCGCCGAATTCCCCGCCACGAAAACGGTTGTCGCGGAGGGTCCCTCCGGGCGCAGGTTGGTTCACCTGCCATATTGTATCGTTTGATTCCTTTTGCAAGAAATCCGGGCAAATTCCGGCATAAAATTCCTTATGAGACCACTCGTGCCGTGCATCCGCGGCAGCTGCCACCTTTCCGCCTTCAGCACGTCGTTCCCTGTTCGCAGTCATTCTTGCCATGGATCGGCCCTCGAGAATTCCTGCTCCTGAGCAACAAGACAGGAACCCGGTATCGCGAAATCCGATCAGGGTTTATCCCAGACCCGGCTTTCGACGAGGGATCGGAGCCGTTGCGAGAGATCCTTTTCCTCATCGTCTTCCAGCGTCTCCGCCGTCGTCGAGCGTCGAACCCGATCAACATCCTGCGCGACCTGCTTGAGCCGGTATGTCATGTTCTCGTCGGTTGCAGTGACGATGTCCTGCTCGAATTCGCTGATCTCGCGGAGATGGCCGATCTCGACCGAATGGACACGAACCGTTTCTTCCAGTGTTCTCTCCATCATGGCCGGGTCGGCGTTGTCGCTCAGGCAGGGACTGTTTCTCACTCCGGGTTCCTTGCGCAATTTCTCGAGAGGGTCGTAGCCCATGGCCTCCTTGAGACGATTTCGAAACGAATCCGGATCAATCGTTTCCGGGTTTTCCCTTGAGAGCAGGGCCATGAACCGGTTGTGCAGGGACTTGAGCGAAGGCGTTTCAATTGGACATGCCTCCAGTTCCGACTCCAGTTTGAGCGCAGACGCCGGATTGAGAATGGCCGATGCAAGCAGGACCGATTCGCGATGTCTCCACCGCGTGGACGACACAGGCCGCCCGGAATTCGCAATTGAAGACCTGCGGGTTTGCGCGACAGGCGCGGCCGTTCCCTGACCACGACCGCCAGGTCTCGCTCCGCCGCGAACATTTCGCGAAGGCTGCCGGGAAAACCCGAACAGTTCCCGGCGCATTTGGCGCAGCGAATTCCGGTAGTGCTGTTGAATGGATCGGTCCCTGATCCTGCCAACGGCCTCTTCGAGCGACTTCTCGAGTGCCGCCCGACGCTCGGGGCTGTCAAATTCGCGGCCTTCGGTCTCGCGTTGCCAGAGAAGATTGACCATGGGCTGGCTTTGCGCCAGCAGCTCGCGCATCGCGACGACGCCCTCGCCACGAATCAGGTCGTCCGGATCTTTCCCTTCCGGCATCATCACGAACCGGAGCGAACGTCCTGCCTCCAGAAGCGGAAACGCGAGCTCGATCAGGCGCAACGCGGCGCGCCGTCCCGCTGCGTCACCGTCAAGCGTGATGACCGGTTCACGGCTGATCCTCCACATGAGCAGAAGCTGGGATTCCGTGATGGCCGTCCCGAGTGGAGCGACCGCATTGGTGATTCCCGCTGACACCAGCGAAATCACGTCCATGTACCCTTCCGCGACCACGAGTTGGCCGCCCTTTCCGAGCGATTCGCGCGCCGGGCCCAGGTTGTACAGCATGCGACCCTTGTCGAAGACCGGCGTTTCCGGCGAGTTCATGTATTTCGCCGGTGTCTTGGGATCCATTGCCCTGCCGCCGAAAGCCACGCATGAGCCTCGGGGGTTTCGTATCGGGAACATGATCCGGTCCCTGAACCTGTCGAATGGCGCTCCTCCGTCGTCCGGCTGAATGGCGAGCCCTGCCTCGATCATGTCGGCGAACTGAACACCCTTTCCCGACAGGTGTTGGCATAACGATGGTCGACCTTTCGGAGCGTAGCCGATTTCAAACGACTTGATCGTGTTTTCGGAAAGGCCGCGGTCATCCAGGTATCGCCGTGCCGCTTCGGCCTTTGCCGAGTTGAGCTGCAATCGGAAAAACGACAGGGCCTGTTCCTGGATATCGACCAGGCGGGATTGGCGGTCGATCTTTTCCTTCAATTTCGGATCGGGGGCCGGCATGTCCATCCCCGCCTCGCGCGCGAGCATGGCGACCGCGTCCATGAAACCGACGTTTTTCGTTTCGCGGACGAACCTGATGGCGTCTCCCTTGCTGTGGCAGCCGAAGCAGTAGTAGAAGCCCTTCCGGTCATCGACCTTGAATGAAGGCGTTTTCTCCTGGTGGAATGGGCAGAGGGCCCAGTATTCGCCGCGCCCCGGGTTGGACTTCTTCGCGTCCCAGGACAGTTTTTCCCCGATGATCCGGGCAATCGAGATCCGGTCCCGGAGTTGATCAATGAATCCGTCTGGGAGTATCGTCATGTACTGGGCCGATCCAATCCCGAAGCCATCGTGCGTCGAGTCGAGAAACTATACAACACTTCGGCCGGTCAGGGGACAGTCGATCAAGGCTCGATCTCGATTGATTGGCGTAGTTCCTGACCCGTCGGGTCAAAGACGAGGATACGATCCTGATTCGTGACAACAGCGATCCAGTCGGTTCCCCGGGTCACGGCGGTAATCACATGTCCTTCCGGGATCGCGATGCTGTCCGGAAACACGGGAGGTGATTCCAGTCTCAAGGCACGGATGGTAATGACAGTCGTTATGACAACGGTTCCGGCGATCATGACAACAAGGAGTGCCACGACCAGGCGACGCAGGACCCTCAACCTACTGGATTCCGGGGATACTTCCATTTGATCTTTCGTTCCCGATATCGGCCGGTTGGCCCTTGATGCCTGATTCACCGAATCAGAGGTTGACGCTGGTGGTGACAGGCTCCGATCCTGTGCGCCTTGACAAGGCGCTTGCCCTGGCCGCCCCTCCTCATGCCTCGCTGACACGCACACGCATCCAACGACTGATCAGGGACGGCATGGTGTCGAAGGCGTCGGGAGAGGTCGTGTTGGAACCGGATACCAGGTGCCATCCCGGCGAGACCTGGGTTGTCGAAGTGAAGCCGCTCCCGATTCCGACCACTGCGCCGAACGACATTCCCCTGGCAATCGTCTACGAGGACAATGATCTTCTTGTCGTCGACAAACCGGCCGGGATGACAGTACACCCTGCGCCAGGATCCGAACACGGCACGCTGCTGAACGCGGTGCTGCATCATTGCGGGGGGAATCTCGCCGACACGGGAAACCCGCTCAGGCCGGGGATCGTCCATCGGATCGACAAGGACACCTCCGGGCTCCTGGTCGTGGCAAAGACGGGTTCCGCTCATGTCGACCTTTCCAAACAGTTTGCGTCGCACGCCGTGGAACGACTGTATATCGGATTCTGCCATGGTGTACCGGAAAGATCGAATCCGAGGCTTACCGGACTTGAGAGCGTTTCGCTGCAGGACGGTGGTGTATTCAAGGTGACAACGAACGTCGGACGGAATCGTGCCGACCGAAAGAAGATGGCAGTCGTGAGGTCCTGGGGGCGCCGGGCCGTGACCCGATTTCGGGTCGTTGGCGCGTTTTCGATCGACGGCCGTTCAAGATTCGCGAAGATAAATTTCTGGCTGGAAACCGGACGGACTCACCAGATTCGTCTTCACATGCAGCATCTCGGCCATCCTCTTGTCGGTGATCCGGTTTATGGGGGAGGCCGGCGTTTCCCAGGGGAATTGGAAATGGTCTCGTCTCCGGACGGCATCGGTCCTCTCGTCCGCCAGGCGCTGCACGCCGGATTTCTCGGATTTACCCATCCGAAGACGGGCAGGCACCTCAGGTTCGAATCGGGATTGCCCGGCGATCTGAAGGATCTCGAATGCGCGCTGGTCACCGCAAACCGGAGTTTTCGTGATTCCGGAACCGGATGACCCGGGACCACTGGTTGCCCGGGGAGCGACGCCCCGGGCACGGCCGGGAGCAAGGGACGATGGATTCCCGGTGGACGTGCCGCTGATGTCGTTGGCGGGTGCGTGTCCGGACCCAGGGACGTTGGTCGGGCAGGCCGGCGGATTTCCGCGAACGTTCACGCGATGTTGACTTGGAAACCGCACTGCCGCGCGCGAACATGGTTCGTGGCTTGCCAAATCCGGCCCAAAACCGTACGGACTTGCGGCTTCAGTGGCCTGGGTCGACCTTGAAATCTGCGGATTTTGACCCATATAAATGGCACCGCGAACCGCGACGATGTCGCTTGATCTCGCCGGTTCCGGAAACGGAAGGAAAATTTCCCGCATGAGCTACGCGAATCTGCCAGTTCCGTCGACCAGCACCGGCCTGGCCCAGTATCTCCAGGAGATCAAAGAGTTTCCGATGCTCGAGCCTGAAGAGGAATACATGCTCGCGAAGGCATTGATCACGCACGGAGATGTCCGCGCTGCCGACAAGCTCGTGACATCTCACCTGCGGCTGGCTGCAAAGATCGCGCTCGGCTACAGGGGATACGGCCTTCCCGTTTCCGACCTGATCCAGGAAGCCAACGTCGGGCTCATGCAGGCGGTCAAACGCTTCGATCCCGAACGGGGATTCCGCTTGGCGACATACGCGATGTGGTGGATCCGTGCGAGCGTGCAAGAGTATGTCCTGCGCAGCTGGTCGCTGGTCAAGGTCGGGACCACCAGCGTTCAAAAGAAACTGTTCTTCAACCTTGGCAAGGCGCGTCGCCGCATCAACGCCATGGAACAGGGAGATTTGCACCCGGAAAACGTGAAACGCATTGCCAGTGACCTTGCGGTCAGCGAGCAGGATGTCGTTGCAATGAATCGCCGGATGACCGGCGCCGATCAATCGCTCAACGCGCCACGGTCGCGCGGCGGAGACGATGGTGAATCCGGTGAATGGCAGGACTGGCTCGAAGACGAGAATGCGGATCACGTCAAGGATATCATCGAACGGGACGAATTCGATTTTCGGCGTGAAATGCTCGGCCAGGCAATGCAGAGGCTGAATGGACGTGAACAGGACATACTGACGCAAAGACGGCTGTCAGAGGAACCGGCAACCCTGCAGGAACTGTCCGACAAGCATGGCGTCAGCCGGGAGCGTATTCGGCAGATCGAAGTGTCGTCTTTCAAGAAACTCCAGAAGGCCATGATGAGCATTGCAGCCGATCGCGGGATAACGATCCCGGCGACCTGATCGACCTGCCCCTGTCTTCGGTTCCGGTCGCGGCCGGTATATTTTTCAGGAATTCAACTCCCGGAAACCGGGCGTCCGCCCTGATTCATGCCATCAAGCGTTGGCCTGCCTGCTCGCGTGTCCAGTTCGGTCATGCATTTCTTTTTGATCGGACGGCGCGTCGCCCCGGACATTTTCATTGCCGGTCAATCTCTTCAAGCTGGTCAACGAGTCCGGACAGCATCACGAGACCCTTGTCCCAGAAGGACGGGTCGCTTGCGTCGAGCCCGAACGGCTTGAGAAGGTCCACGTGGTGTTTCGACCCACCGGCGGAGAGCATGTCGATGTACAGTGATACGAAGTCGTCTCCCTTGTCGAGATAGACCGCAAAAAGGGAGTTCACGAGGCAGTCTCCGAAGGCATAGGCGTAGACGTAGAACGGGGCATGGATGAAATGGGGGATGTAGGTCCAGAATGTCTCGTATCCCTCCATGAACCGGAAATGCGGCCCAAGACTTTCCCTTTGAACGTCCATCCAGATCTCATTGATCCTGTCGGGAACGATTTCTCCCTCGCGCCGATGTTCATGGACCCTGCTTTCAAAGTCGTAGAAGGCGATCTGCCTGACGACCGTGTTGATCATGTCTTCCACCTTTGACGCGAGCAGGATTTTCCTTTCTGTCGGCGACCGCGCTGAATCGAGCAGGCGCCGGAACGTCAGCATTTCGCCAAAGACGCTTGCTGTCTCGGAAAGTGTCAGCGGAGGGTCGCACAACAACTGGCCCTGAGCGGACGACAGGCATTGATGCACGCCGTGGCCGAGTTCATGCGCCAGCACCATGACATCCCTTTTCCGGCCCTGGTAATTCAGGAGAATATACGGATGCACATTGACGACGGTTGGATGGGCGAAGGCCCCTGGGGCCTTCCCCGACCGTGGAGCCACATCGATCCAGCCGTTTTCGAAAAACGGTTTCGCGACATCGGCGAGCCCGGGAGAGAAACCGGAGAAGGCGTCAAGGACAATTCGCCGGGCTTCGTCCCAACTGATCTCGTCCGAATCCGACTCGGGCAAGGGCGCGTTTCGATCCCAGATCTCCAGGTAGTCGAGCCCCAGCCATTTCGCCTTGAGCTTGTAGTATCGATGCGACAGCCGTGGATAGGCCGCGACCACGGAATCCCGGAGCGCGCCGACAATTTCCGGTTCGATCCGGTTGGCGAGATGTCTTCTGGATTGCGGCGCTGGCAGCTTGCGCCAACGATCCCGGACTTCCTTTTCCTTCGCCAACGTGTTCGTGATGCGCGAGAACAGGGAGACGTGGTTGCGGAGTTCCCTCGCGAGTGCACGCGCACCCTGTTCACGGACACCGCGGTCAGGGTCCGAGAGTCGATGCAGTGTCACCTCGAGTGAGAGCGTTTCCTCGCCGACGTCGAATTCGAGCGCGCCGACCGTTTCGTCAAAGAGCCTGCCCCAGGCGGAAACACCGACAACGGACTGATCGTGAAGGTACCGCTCGAGTTCGTCCGACAGCAGGTAGGGTTTCATTGCCACGATCTGCTCGAAATATTCCCGGTACCTTCCGAGCTCCTCGTTTTCCTCCAGAAGTCCGCAGAGTGTTCCCTTTTCGAGCTTGTTGATCTCCAGCTCGAAAAAGACCAGTTGCGACATCGCATCGGTGACTTCGGTTGTCATGTCCGTCAGGAACTTGGCCCTGGCCGCATCGGTCAGGTCCTGCGCGTTACGGAGCCCGGCGAAGGACATGATACGGCCCTCGACAAGGCAAATGCGCTCGAGGCGATGAATGCAGGTCAGGAAGTCAGAGGAGAACAGGCTCGCGAGCCTGCCGGCATAATCCGAGTTGAATCCGTGGCATTCCTTCACCAGCCACGCGCGGTCGGCGGCGAGTTCCGGAGAATCAACCGACGGATACAGGTCCGAGAGATCCCACTCCGGCAGCTCGTCCAACCCGTGCTGCGCGATGCCGGCGTCATCTGGGGAATGCGCGATCCCGGATCGTGCCCCGTTCGTTTCGGGATCGTGAGTGGTCATCGCGTTACCTCGTGTTTAACGGCAAACGAGGGATTTCCCCCACGGGCCAGGTTGACGGGACGGCCTGCCAGGCACGACGTCAGTCGAGAAACTTCTGCAAGAGGATGAGGTCGTGCCAGCGTCCGAACTTGAAGCCGACTTCTTTCAGGCAGGAAACCCGGACGAAACCGCATTTTTCATGAAACGATACCGCCCCCGCATTTTCGGCACTGACCCCGGCGAAGATTGAATGAACACCGCGCGTGCGTGCATGGTTTTCCAATTGGCCCATCAGACGCCTACCGGTTCCCGTACTCTGTGCACCCGCCTCGATCATGATCGTACTTTCCATCGTATGCGCGTACCCCGGTCCCGACCGGAATTGTCCGTATGTCGCAAAACCGACAATGGACTCGGCAACTGTTGCAACCAGGAAAGGGTGGCCGTTGCGCCGCTTCTGCTCAACGAATCGAACCAGGCCTGCAGGCGTGCGTTCCTCGTTCGTAAAGGTGACGACCGACGACCGTATGAATGCGTTCCACAGTTCGCAGATCCGGGGGCAATCACCCGGTTCAACTTCTCGAATGGCCGGTTCCGCGTTCACGACAGGCAGTTACCATCCCGCGCGGGATCTAGAAAGATCGAAACCGCGGAAGAGCGTCTCGTGGTTTTGACAGGACGCAAGCTTTGGTGGCCGGCGATTGCCACCTTCTTCTTGCGCCCCCTGTTGCATGCCCGGATTGACACGGGCACATGGCTGGGCCACTCACGCATGCAAAAGGGTGGAGCTGATGAAGCGGAATCGACTGGGGAATACTGGCCTCGAGGTCAGCGAACTGTGTCTCGGGACCATGACGTTCGGTACCAGGACCGGTGTTGACGAAGCCCACGCGCAGATCGACATGGCGCTCGACCATGGCATCAATATTCTCGACACGGCAGAACTCTATCCGGTCGGTCCGATCTCGGCGGCGACTCAAGGCGACAGCGAGCGAATTGTCGGGCAATGGGTTTCCAGGTCAGGGAGGCGCGGCGACGTCCTGATCGCAACCAAGGTGACAGGTCAGGGAGTAAAGCATATCAGGAATGGTGCACCGATCAGCATGGCGACGATCAGGGAAGCGATCGAGTGTTCCCTGAGGTCATTGAGGACCGACTATATCGATCTCTACCAACTTCATTGGCCAAACAGGCCGGCTTACACGTTCAGGAGAAACTGGACGTTTGATCCCTCGTCCCAGGACCTGAATCAAATACTTGAGCATATGTCGGAGGTTCTTGAAACGCTCCAGGGCCTGGTGAACGAGGGAAAGATCAGGTTCATCGGATTATCGAACGAAAGCGCGTGGGGAACAGCGCGCTGGCTGAGGACGGCCGAAGACAGGGGTCTGCCGAAAGTCCAGACGATTCAAAATGAATACAGCTTGCTGTGCCGGTTGTTCGACACGGATTTGTCCGAACTCGCGCATAACGAACGTGTTGGCCTGCTGGCATATTCGCCGCTGGCGACCGGGTTGCTGACTGGAAAGTACAGGTCAGGGGTCGTTCCCGACGGCTCGCGCATGTCATTGAATCCTGATCTCGCGGGACGTGCGACCAAACGCGCCCATGTTGCCGTGGACCGCTATTTCGACGTTGCCCGGCGCCATGGCCTCGATCTCATCCATATGGCCCTTGCCTGGTGCCGAACGCGGCCGTTCATGGCATCGGCGATATTCGGCGCAACACGGTTGGCGCATCTCGAGCACATATTGCGCTCGGTCACGGTGACTCTCTCTGAAGACTGCCTCATGGACATAGACAAGGCCCACCGTGACAACCCGATGCCATTCTGAATGCTCCATGCCGCTTGTTCCTCGTGATCCTGACCGCCGGGAAGGCGAATTCTGCGTCTTGCACCCGGCAATTGCGCATTCCCGTCCGTATCGCCTTCAACCCGTGAGTGACCTGCCATGCCCCTTCAGATGAATCGAGAAGCCTTCATAACCTGTGCCGTCACCGGTTCGGGCAGTACACAGGATCGGTCGCCCCATGTCCCGCG
>JAPOVX010000213.1 GCA_026707935.1 Paracoccaceae bacterium | reverse complement strand
GTCGGCCGAACGCCATCAAGCGGCGTACGGCGTTTTGTTTACGAACAGCATTCACCCGATAGGTCACCAGCTTACCGAGTGAACGGAAGACTTCTTCCAAACCGTCCCGGCGATACAAGGTAACCATCTCTCGACTGTTGCCAGTTTCTGACGGCGGCACGTCTTCGATGTTTTTTAGATCCTGAATAACGGACTCTACTGTTGTCTGATCGTAGTGGGGCAAAAACAGATGCACATCATTCAAAACAGCATCAGCTTCCACCCGCCGTGCTAGCGGCGAGCGCACCATACGCCCCAAAAGTTGGGCAATGTAAGTATGGTCTTGCGCCCGGCGGAAGGACATCATTACTTCAGCACGGGGACAATCCCAGCCCGTGGATAGACTCATCTTGAAAAAAACCACGCGGATAATGTGATCTTCATCGATACGCGAAGCTTCGATGTTCCGAATACGGCGTCCGTTAATCTGCAGATCGCCCCGGTCGTTGAAGGTGTGCACGACCTCTCCCATTTTGAACTGTCGGTCGATAGCACCTTCCAACGTCGCCAAAGTAGTGCTGAGATTTGTCCTGGTCAGTAAGTCATTTGTGCCGTCCTCCACCTGAATGACCAAGATTGGATAAATCATCGGCTGATCTTGACTTCTGCAGTAGTCAGACCAGCGTTTCTCAACTGTCTGCCACCTTTTGGCGGCCTCTGCCAGCAGCGTCATTTCTGCTTCGCCGACCAGATCCGGGTAGTGGATCAGAATACGATCTTTGAGCAAACCCGATTCCCGTACGTCCTCGGCACTGATGTAAACCTTGTGTGTTGTATGTGTGGTACCTGACAGAAGTTCTTCGAACCGGTGTGGAGTAGCAGACATGCCGATCACAAGTGGCATACGGCACAACCCAACTTCCGGACTACCAAGCAAAAAGCGCTGAAGGATCGTTTTTGCTTTTTCCGCTGCCTTGCCGCCTTTCATACCTCGGTGTGCCTCATCTATAACCACATAGAAGCTGTTGGGCGCGGCCAGAGCAGTATTGGTCAGCGTTTCCCAAATTGTGTACTGGCGCCCATCACCTTTTCGCGTCAACAACTTTTCACTACCGAGCTTCTGGGTGTTTATGAAATAGATGTGGCCACCTCTCAATCGTTCGGTATCAAAGGTTGCGTCGATGGTCACGAGTTGGCGCACCCGAATACGGTCCGACTTGCTTTCGATTTTCAGCCGGGTCTGTTCATTCAATTCCGGCATATCCGAGATCCATAAAATGGTCGCATCTGGTTGAATGTCGAATACCTCCTCGCCAAAAAAAATGTTCTCAAACAGCGACGTCATGATAATGGTCTTTCCCGAACCCGTGGGCGCAGAAAACGAAACTGCCTGTGGATTGTCTACAGATGCGATCAGGCGAGCCGCAGTCAGCTTGACGCGCATTTCAGTGAGAGCGTCTTCTTGAAAATCAAACAACTCGACCTTCACGAGGCATCCTCCTGTTCCTTGTTTATGACGAAGTTTTCAAGGTAGTCGCGGTAAAGTTGGATTATGTACGGAAACATCAAATGCCCCGCCATCTCCTGAAAGGCTTCATCCGAATCCGTAACCAAATACACATGCGTTAGATCGTTCCGGGCTTCGATTTTTGTGGCAAAGTCCGCAAAACGGGTTTCATCGATAAGCACCGCGAACGGGGTTTTCTCAGGAATTATCATCGCCGGAAGCGATTTGCCTTTTGGTAATTCTGGGCGCGGTCCAAGCGCCCCAGCCCTCAGCCAAAGGATGGGAAGGATCTCGCGAAACTGACGTCCCAAGGCCACGTCGTCTTTTTCAAGGAAACTGAGACTAAAGTACTCAAGGTTTGTCGAAAACCCTTCCCTAATTGGTCGCTTATTCTCCTCAGTCAAGATTACCGGGCCTAACAGATCTTTGATCTGGACCTTCAATTCATTGAACTTCGAGTTGCTGGTAGTAACGATGTAAAAGTCAACTATGTGATCTTGTCCACTTAGCTCATG
Source organism: Paracoccaceae bacterium (assembly GCA_026707935.1). Taxonomy (GTDB): domain Bacteria; phylum Pseudomonadota; class Alphaproteobacteria; order Rhodobacterales; family Rhodobacteraceae; genus JAPPHA01. The sequence goes on along the minus strand of JAPOVX010000213.1, from coordinate 7,880 downwards.
AAGCCATAAATCAGACTGCGCTTCGTCGAATAGAATGGAAGCAGAATAGTCATCGGAAACCACAAAAGCGGAATCCTTCTTTATAGCCGATTGAGGGATACCGTCTATTAAGGCGACTAGCTGCTTTCTTTTGGAAATGGTTTCCAAATCTCTTGCCGTAGTAAAGCCAATTTGATGGCATTTACGCGGTTTCTCAATCTCCACTGTATTGCTTACGATGTATTCGCCATCTATCGGTGTGCCGTCGTCACGTTTCCCAAGTATGGTGAACTTAGAGCGGGGCCAAGTTATTGTTCGACAAATCCCATGCCGTTCCCATTCAGCCTGTCCGCATCGAAAACCTTGTTTTTTCAAGCTTTTTGCTTCTTGCTTGGAAACTTCGTTATTGGTAACCATAATACATTGGCGTTGCCCCCCATCCGATAAATTGAGCAGATTGACCGCATTCAACGTTGTGCCGCTGCCGGCAAAAAAGTCCAAAATCAGAGCTTTTGGTTTATGCGCCGTAAACAATCTGACACTGTCATGAACAGCGTAAAGGCTTTTCGGAAAGGGAAATGCGCTCGTGGCAAAAATCTTTTTTAGCAAACCGGTACCATGGCTGCCTGCATCGTGGGAAACACGATTCCACACACTCCTTGGAGCGGCAGACTTTAGCCCTTTTGCATACTCCAAAACCAATTCATTGTATCGCCCCCTACCAGTTACGACTATCTCACCGTTGTCGATTTTTTTGAACAGGCCTGCGGATACGTAGTAGAACGGAAAAGATCCTTTAGCGGGATTCACTTTACCCAATTTCAATCCACCCTTCGCATGAATTGAACGAAGGGTTTTCGGGACAGTCCCCCAGCTGTATTGAGATTTCCCTTTTGTAGGTGGCCAGACGGCGATCGTTCCAGCTGGGACATCAACGTCAGTTTCTGCCTCGTTGATACCAATCGCGTCACCAATTGAATGAATGCAATAATCGTGATCAGTCAAAAAAATTGGGTACCACGACCCAGGGTTGTTTGACCGAAGGCCTTTCCTTCCAGTTCGCGCAAGTCCACGCCAACGCACATGAGTTTCTGACAAATACTCACGAGAGGTAAGCATATCACTGCCGATGGATTGAATTCGAATGTTTCCAAAATAAATGAAGAATGCGTATTCTTCGACTCTCGAGAATTCGTTATAACGAGCCGTACCTTTCGGATTTATCACAAGAGTTGTCAATTGAATTTTGCACTTCGGAAAAACTTCATTTAGCAAAAGACCTAGATGCAAAATTTCGTTTTCATCTATCGTGACGATTAGTACAGAGTCGTTCGGATTTAGGAGACGTTTGGCAAGTTTCAGGCGTCTCTGCATAAAGGCTAGCCATTTGCTATGCTTCCAATTGTCATTATCGTCAACGTAATTGTTATTGAATTTCCAATCATTAGCGCCGGAGTTGTAAGGTGGGTCGATGTAAATGCAGTCCACCTTTTCAGCATAGGCGTATTCTAGTAGTTGTAGTGCGTGGTAATTGTCAGCCTCGATCAGCGTATGCCAAGGGGCGACATCCGGCCCGTTTTGCACGCGATCCACGGGTGTCAGGGCTGGAAATATAGGTTCGCCGAACTGGCGTACGACAACCAATTCATCCAAAGGAACCAACCGCGTTGTCCCGCTACCGACATTGCGGCAGAGGGCCTTGCGATGGCGCATGGCTAGTACCCGCCACAGATCTGTCAATGGGCCGTCACGCAACGCAACCTTTTCGTACCTACGTATCGTGGCGGAGTAGATAGGAATCAGCTCCGGCAGGTGAGTCTCAAACACTAAGCCGAACTGTTTCTTTCTGGTAATGCGATCTGCTTCGTCGCGCAGGCGCTCGCGCAGTGCCGTGTCTTCGACTTGAGCGATTAGTTCGTCAATTGCCGCCATGACCGTGTTTCCTAATGATTCTCTTTGTTCATGCTTGGATCGTTTTCACCCCAACCGCATTTGAACAACCACGAACTTAATTCAGGAAAGGAATAGGGGCACAAAGTAGCGCCAGGTCTGTTTCTTTCGTTCATATTCGTTTCAAGCTGAACGTTACTGAATCCGGTCAGACTTGGAGGTGAATCGGGAAACACTTGAAACCGAATTCGGTTCAATTGGAAACTCTTTTTCCGGTGCCTGTGTTGATAGCGGGATTCGTGAGTCCTGAATGGCACCAAGATCCAGAAAGGCGCGGAGCGGCTTCAGGTTCAAAAAATCGGGCCGACCCATTTCGTCAACAGTGCCATTAACGCGCTCTCGACGTTCTCCCTACCCAAACTCAGACATGTTGGGTGCTTCGTTTCGGCCGAAGAAGTCGCCACCCGCCTTCCGTGCAGGTTCAGGCACCTCAAACCTGGAATCCTACCGCTCGGTTCCTCCCAGAAAAACCTTGGCTATGTCTCTTACCGTTGATCGCCCCCGGACTAAAAGGGACAAAACCTTTGTGTAACCCGCACCGCAACCCCCAGGTGCGAAAATTTGCCCGATTCATTCAATACAAGGAAATCGGAGCACACCCGGTTTAACGACTTATTTGATGATCTTGTTTGACTTTGCAGAATAGCGGGCTGCGCTTTCGCGAAATTGGAAAGGGTCGCCCATAACTTCCCCGCTCTTTCCTTGGGACCATTCGTCAAACCATTGGAGAAGAGCGCGTGCATCGCCGGCATTAATGGTCCGATGATTCCTAAGATTTCTGTATCCTATCTCGTCGAAGATTGCCTGAGGAACATCCGGGGCTTCTGCCCCAAAGTAGGCGAAGCGGGTTGATGCAAGGACTTTATTGATACCTGTGTCGTTTTTTATGTTCGACGGGTCTGGCGAACCATTAGGACGGCTGTGGTGTGAATCCTCTTGGATCCATTCGCTCCCCGGTGTCTTGCGGTGGTAAATGTTATCACCCATCATCACGACCCGACTACCATTTCGAAAAGGCCTTTTGGCGAGGTAACGCGGGTCAGCCCAATATTTGTCAAAGGTCAGCATTTCAGTCACCTGCATGCCAAAAATGCACCGGCCTGTTGCCTTCAATCTCGTTCCGCCCACTCCGAAAACCCAGTCGCCAATTTGAGCTGCCGATCGAATTCGGGGCTTGCAGCAAGCAAGGGTACATACCCCGTGGAACGGATTAGGCGCGAACCCGAAATCACGGTCCACAACATAAATGTACACTTTGGGAGATCGAAGCGCCAAGGCGCTTAGCACTGCGACGTAGCTAGCGAATGGACGGGTTCGCGCAGTTCGCCACTCGGTTTCTCGAACCGGTTGTCCTTGGCCTCGATCGCATCAACAACGCTTTTGGTGTTCCAATTCACGATCGCGTGGCCGTAGTCGTTAAGTGCCTTCGGCACGTTTGCCTCCGTGCCACCCCGGAGGTAGACACCGACGATTCTCCTTCCCAAACGGTGGGCCTGTTCGATTTCCCAGTTCACCCAAGGGCGGTTGTGGGTTTTCGGCCCGATGAGAACGACTACCGTCGATGCCCATCGCATTTTCATCCGGAGAAGGCGCTTGATCGTTTCATCCTTTACACGGCCTTGCTGAACCCGCCGCTCATTTGCTGGCTTCATGCGTACCGAAGAGTTGCGGACTCTGTAATCGTGGCGTCCCAGCATCTGAGTGAAACTATCAACATGAGAATCGTCACCGTGGTGGTGGCTGATGAAGATGTTTTTCTTCACGGTCACAGCAATCTCCGTGATTCGGCTAAAAAAAGCACAATTGATATGGGTAGCTCGAACACGCACATCAAGATGCGGTGCCCAATTTATTTCGCCCCGAAAGAACTATCTTATCGATCGACGTGGTTCCGACGGATTGACCCGGCAGAACTCGTACAGTAACGGTATATAATCAATGTCGTTTGCGAGGCGATCAAGATCAAGATTGCCGCAGTCGAGGCGGTCGGCGAGTAGACCAGTCGCGCCGCCCGTCGACAAGACAGGAATCCGTCGCGCTTCCGGGCAGAGACGGCCAATCAGTTCGAATTCATCGACAATGCCTTGCATACCTCCAATGAATACCGCTGACTCAAAGTCGTGGCTTGAAAACATTCGACGGCGCATCTCCTTAAGGCTGTCTGCCCTCCGCTGCTCTTCCGTCTCATTTGGGTGCATCTCCGCGGCCGGTACGTATCGAGTGTTTTTGAAGCGCGCATTGTCTTCTGGATACTGATCCTCGAAATACTCGGACTGATAGAGAGTTACCCATTTCGAATAATCAACATCGAGACTGCTCGCGACGGTCCAAATCATAGGAGTGATGGCCGGATGCCCACCCCAAATTAAGGGCCGGCGCCCAAGAACCACAAATACGAGTGCCTTGACCGCTGCTACGATATCCGTCACGTCAGACGGACCTACAAAATGAGGTTTGCTTGGGTCTGGAACGCTTGCAGAAAGAAACACTGCCTTCATCACGACACCAACCTCCGTGACAGTACGGCAGCGGTATCCGAAACCCTCATGCAGTCCACTTCGGAGATCGACTCATCTAGCCAGTCTATATGTTCAAGCCATGACGCAGAAATCCCCGTATGGTCGTAAACGAAATAAGGTCCAGACTGTTTAGCTATACGCGACCACCGAGCAATGTTGTGCATCAGTTTCGCGGTCGGTACGCCAATGACAGGATATGCCCACGCCGCACCGCCATCCTTCAGCCTGATGGAAACACTACGATACGCGCCGGAACCAGTGATTTCCCCTCCGATTGCTTCGACCCCTGTCTTGAGTTTGCCGGTAATCTCGTTGTGCCGGGCAGCAACGCCGCGCGCGCGAAGCCATTCTACCTTTTCGATAATTTCCTCAAGTACTTGACTCCGTAGAAGGTCAGATTGAGAATCCGACTGGTTCAGTGCGAATTGTTCAGAAAGCTCCGAAGTGCGCTCCGGCGTGTGTCCTGGCCAGACGATTCGCAAGATGTTGATACCCATGCTTTGAGCACGCCCGAACTCTTCGCGCGTCCACTTGCTCCGAAAATACGTCGCAGTGTCAAGCATCACCATGACGTCAGAGTCGCACAGGCTATGCCAGAGATTGTCCTGAAACAACTTCCCTGGCCGGATCGAGTGTGTGTCTAGGAAAACATGAAAGCCTCGAGCAGAGAGCGCATCGTGCAACTGCACCGCCACAGCTTGGGATTCGGTTCGCCGATAGCTAATGAAAAGTCGCCGCTGAGCCCTCAGCAGACCGATGCTTTCCAGCACCGCAATAGCCGTCGACGTCCAACGGTTTCGATCGTCTGGAAGCACCGCTCCGTTGAGTGGCTGTAGAAGCGCTGGAAAGTCTTCGAAACGCTCCGTCTCACGCGCAATCGGTATGATCGGAACGCGAGCGGCCAGAAGACTTGTGATAACGGCTATCTCATTCGCCGACGGGTCCGAGAAACACGCAACAACGGTAGGTGTTCGAGGATTTCGCATCTTCAAATATCCTGACGAGCTCTTCAGGAGGCGCACTTCATTTTTTTTCACGCCACTCTCGGCGATCAGGTCTCCGATAACACCGACAAACGCGTCAAGGGTCGCACGGTTGCGACAGCCAAAAAACAGAAGATCATAGAGGCTCACCAAACCAACCTGCCTTACTCTGCGGACATGATCGGAATTTCATTGCTGGATACACGCTATCAACGGTTTGAAAGCGGTTTTCGGCAGACTAACGATGCCGTTCGCAATCAACCGTCTGACGGAACCGGTGATTTCGACGTGAAACTCCGCTACACCACTTTCATTTGTATGCATGATCGTTCGGAAAAGAACCAGTTTCAACTTTACGGCCTTTTGCAGCGTGACCGGACCGTCCTATGCTGGCATTCCGATTTTCATAGATACGAAAATTTCGCTTGCCGCGGGTTAAATTCTGCGGTTGAACCCGAGGACAGGCGGAGGGCCGTTGCTGACGCCTTCATTGGTCCGGGCTGGGCACACATTGCACGGCGAAATTGTTATCCCTTTGCCCTATTTTCCAACCACATCATATTGTTTTGAATGTGCATCACGGGCGTGATCAAAGACCGTTTCTTCATGAGTCGCCGAGTCCTCCTCCTTGCTCTAAATCCATTAATGGCATCGCGACCAGCACACTCCGTGGGCCACGCCAATTCGTGTGGGCCACTTTCTTTCGCTTATCCTTTGTGTGTGAGTCCTCAAACCCCATATCATTTGCGCCAATGCTTTGTTCATGGTTAGTTGGTGTCATGAAACCAAAACATCATGATCGACTTCTTGCTGCCACATTAGAAAACCAAAGTGTGCAGATCTCCGCCTTGACGAAACACGTAACTCACTTGCGTGCGGCCGAAACTAGCGCACGGATGCAGTTGCTTGTCTTGAATGTGCTCAAAAATTTCGACGTTCCCGCCCTTGCTGACACGCTCGTAGATCACCACAAAGTGCCATGACTAAACCGCTGACGCTTGCGGCCTATGAAACTGCCGCGCAACTTACCGACCAACACCGTCTACGAAATCCCGGTTTGAGTTTTCCCTTGCTCGGGCTTTTTGGCGAGACCGGAAGTCTATTGAGTGAGGTGAAAAAGAAGCAGCGTGACCCTGTGGCCTATCTGGGCTACGAACCCAGCGTACTCGAGGAACTCGGCGACGTACTATGGTATCTCGTGGCCATCGCCACGCGTGCAGGTTTGCCGCTCACAGATCTCGGAATCAATTTGGACCGAGGTCTCTCGGACTGGCAGCATCAAGCGAAAACCGAGCTGACGTTTGCCGTTCTAGAAGGTCGCGAGCCAACACTCGGCACCGGTCCCTCGCAAGCCTTTGAACAAACATCCCTTCGTCTGGCCGCCGAGGTTGGCTTGCTCTTGACCGACTTCCGGGCTGGTCGCCTAGACCGGAACCAATCGACACTCAAAGGCCGACTAATCGCGGTGTTCCGCGCCTTGCGAGATGCCGCCCACGATGCAGGCATATCGCTAGAACAGGCAGCTAAAGCCAATCTTGTAAAAATCAATGACCGCTGGCCGTCCGATCGGGATCATCCTTCTCTTTTTGATGCCAACTTTCCTAAACACGAACAGCTTCCCCGCCATCTTGTTGTCACCCTAGAAGAGCGCGTGTTCGACGGGAAGACCGTCGCGCAAATCTCCTGCGATGGCGTACGGATTGGCGATCCTCTGACTGACAATCGTGCAGATGATGATGACTACCGCTTCCACGATGTGTTTCATTTGGCCTACGCTGCGCATCTCGGCTGGTCACCAACCTTACGGCGCTTGCTCAAGGCCAAGCGCAAGAGCGACCCGGCAATAGACGAAGTGCAGGACGGCGCCCGTGCCGTGCTGATCGAGGAAGGCATTGCGACTTGGATTTTCAATTACGCGCAACGTCTCGCGCTTTTTGACGGCATTGACGCGCTCGACTACGGGCTGTTGAAATCCGTTCGCCAATTCGTCCAAGGTTATGAAGCAGAACGCTGCCCACTCTGGCTATGGGAGGAGGCAATTTTGAACGGATACGAGGTATTTCGAGCGGTTTGCGCTCATCGGGGTGGTCAGGTCAGAATCGATCTTGACCAACGCAAGATCTGGTTTGTCTCGCAATGACCCACCATGCCTTAATGGCTCTCGGATCGTTACTGCATGTCAGTTTTGCCTCAACGAAAGCCATTCCTGAATAACTGGGTGCACGATCCCGGCTAACAACATTAGGCTCAACGCCACGAGGATGTGCACATAGACGCTGAGCCGCGATACGAGAGCCTTCTGATCCTGAATTTGCTGAACCAAGTTAATTTCGAGTTCGCGCTGCTTCTCCTGACTTCGACGGTTTTTTTGCGTAACATATTGATTTTCAATGATTCACATTTTGGATTAGGCACTACATCCGGCGCCCGCGGGTGAGGTATGGGTCAG
>JAPOVX010000112.1 GCA_026707935.1 Paracoccaceae bacterium | reverse complement strand
CCAGCCGGTCCCGAACCAGCGTCTGCAACCAATTCGGCATTTCCGGAACGGCGGATGCAGCCGGAACGGGACCAAGGGAAATTGCGGCAATCGTGCCCGTGCAGACGGTAAGGCCCAGGAGAGCCTTCCGTCGGTTGATCAGTTTGCCTGTTCCCGAACTACCGCGGTCGTCAATTCGGCTCGGTACTTCCTGCACAACACATGCCGTATCTTGGATCACTCACAACTGACACAATGGCGCTAAACATCTTCCCCCGCCTGAAGGCGCGGGATTTTCAGGAGGTCTGGTGAACCCGGATGCAGACTACACAAATACACTGGAAAAACAATGGGCGGCATGTCTGCCGCCCGGAAGGGCCTGGTTTTCGCCCGCCGGATGGAGCGCCCCGGGCAACCGCCGGTTCGAGGGGTTCTCCAGACCTCCCTCAGGTTCGCGCTTCGTTACCGGCACATCGGCTCGGTTCCTTGCACGGAGTGCTCCCCGTCAACATCACCTTGCCGCGGTCACCCCGGGGCGTCGACAAGAGAGCGCGCTGTTGTCCTCCCCGGCCCGGACGCCGATGTTTCCTGCGCGAAAACTGATGAATTCGAGTTTTGCAAATTGCCAACAAGTCTCCTCGAATTGGCCGACGCCTCAGGCTTGAACAGGATGTTGTGGACGCTTCCCTGGCTGGTCCGTTCGGCCCGGGCAATCCCCGTCTTCGACAGGCAATGGTCATGTCAATTCTGCAGGATCAACCGCATGATTTTCACATCTGTTCGCTGGCCAACCGCCGGGCTATCACGGGGTTCAATCGATCACGAAAGGCTCTCGTCGTCCGGAAAATGCGTTCACGCGATCTCGGAACCTGCGCCAAGCATGCGAACACGAAAAAAACCAGCCGAGACTTACACCCATGTACGCAACTTCACATTCGCAATATGATAGCACTGTCAATTGCGAGACTGTCTCGAATGACTTTTCCGCTTTGAGATCTTCGGAACGATACATGGACCACCATGAATGATGAGAAGGCAACTTACGGCACCGGAAATTCCACGATGCTGTTGATCGGCGAACGTACGTTTGACCCCGCTCCATTTGATGCGATCAGCTTCGATCTTTGCTCTCGTCGCAAGGATGTCGTGATCATGAGCGCAGACCTCAGCACGTACTGCCAGGTGAATCGCGTGAAGGCCGAACTTCCCGAACAGCACCTCGATGTGGGCATGGCGGAGCAGAACCTGATTTCCGTTGCAGCGGGCGTCGCCAAAGCGGGCCTCGTGCCGGTCGCGACGACCTTTGCCTGTTACGCCACGCGCCGCGCCTATGACCAGATGATGATCTGCATGGGCACCGGCCCGAACACCTCAATTGTCGTCGGCTTCACGCCGGGCATCGCCAATCCGGCCCGCATTCACCACCAGGCAGCCGAGGATCTTGGCATGGTGCGCGCAATTCCGAATGCCACCGTGATCGATCCCGTGGATCCAACCGACTTCCGCCAGGCGCTGGATGTCGCCGTCGACTTGCCAGGCCTGGTGTATCTGCGCGGTCACCGGGGGGACACGCCCAGAATTCTGGATCCTGAGAAGTTCTCGTTCGAGTTGGGCCGGACGTACATGCTTCGGGAAGGGACCGGTATCGGCATTGTCGCGACGGGACACGGTACCCAGTGGGCGCTGGAAGCTTCTGACCTTCTTGCCGCGCGGGGCCTAAGCCATTCGCTGCTGCATGTTCCTACGATCAAGCCGGTCAACGAGGCCGAAATCGTGGAGTTCGCCTACGCACATGACCGGATCGTCACGGTGGAAAACCATCAGATCGTCACCGGGCTGGGGTCTTTGGTGACCGAGATCGTATCGGACATAGGCGGCGGACCACGGATCACACGGCTTGGTCTCCCCAATACATGGGCACCGGGCGGCACCCTGCCCTATATCCGCACTGAGCTTGGACTGGATGGCGAAGGGCTGGCCAACCGAATCGAGGGACTCCGGACATGAGAACGAACACCGCCAGCCGTATCCGTGACCTGGAAATCATCGCCGCCAGGATTCGCCGAAACGTTCTCGAGATTTGCCGTCAGCGCGGCGGCTACGCGGCGCAGGGCGTCGCGCTCGCCGATATTGCCGCATGCCTTTATTTCGATGAAATGCGCCCAAACGGCAACGGCTGGTTCCACGACCGATTTGTCCTGTCGAACGGGCACGACGCGATCATGACCTACGGTGCCTTGGCCGAGCATGGCACTTACACGATGGACGAGCTCAAGACCTACAACGCCGACGGAACCAGGATCGACCAAAGCCCGATCGAGGGACAGCTTGGCTTTGAAATCACCGCCGGCTCACTTGGCCAGGGTCCGAGCCAGGCCGCCGGAATAGCCTGGGCCGAGCGCAAGAGAGGCTCGGACAAACGCATCTACTGCCTGTTCTCTGACGGCGAACTGCAGGAAGGAAACGTTTGGGAGGCCGCCATGTTCGCCGGGCACCAGAAGCTGTCGAACCTTGTCTACATCGTTGACAATAACGACATGCAGGCTTCGGGCCATGCCAGCGACGTGCTGGGCGTTGAGCCGGTCCCCGAAAAGTTCGAGGCTTTCGGGTTTGCCGCGCATCGCATCAACGGGACAAGTACGCGGGAGATCCTCGATGCATTCGAGGAAGCGCGAAACACCACCGACAAACCCTATGTCATGGTATGCGATACAAGGCTGTTCGACGGAATCGACTGCCTGCAAGAGGCGCTGCCTATGGCGCATTACGTTTCCAGGACGGGTGCCGACTGGGACGCGGGAATTGCAGAAATAACGGCCAGAATCGATATCTTGACGGGAGGCTTCGATTAACCCGTGACATTGCCGCGCAAACCTTTTGACCTACGAGTTGCACAGGGGACAAGAGCCATTGTTACTGCGGGCGGTGCAGGAATCGGTCGCACGATCGCCGAGACCCTGGTTTCGCACGGCGCCACTGTCCACGTGTGTGACGTTTCCAATGATGCATTGGGTGCGCTTGGGAGGGAACGCCCCGAGATCTTTTCAAAGCAGGTCGACGTGTCGGACTCCATGCAGGTCGATCAGTATTTTTCAGATGCTGTCGCGGCGCTCGGGGGCCTCGACCTGTTGGTAAACAACGCAGGAATTGCCGGGCCGACCGCACGTGTCGACGAAATCGATCCGTCCGAATGGGATCGAACAGTCGCGGTCAATTTGAGTGGCCAGTTCTACTGTGCCCGGGCTGCAGTTCGCCATCTTCGAAAGTCCGGTTCCGCCGCCATCATAAATATGGCTTCCGTGGCAGGCCGTTTGGGTTACGCGTTCCGAACACCTTATGCTGCCACGAAATGGGGAATTATCGGCCTTACACAGAGTCTCGCCAAGGAGTTGGGACCAGACGGGATTCGCGTGAACGCGATCCTTCCCGGCATTGTCGAGGGACCGCGTATGGATGGCGTGATCGAAGCGCGGGCCAGTGCGATCGGCAAATCGTTCGAGGAAACACGGGCAATGTACCTGGAGACCATTTCGCTGCGCCGCATGGTTAGTTCGCAAGATGTCGCAGACATGGTCCTTTTCCTGTGTTCGACCGCCGGCAGAAACATTTCCGGCCAGTCTTTGAGCGTATGCGGTAACGTCGAGACACTTTAGTGGGAGCTATCGGAAACGACCGCACGCCTGCATGGCGCCGCATGAGTTCAAGTGGACCTGCATTGCCTGAAAAATCGTGTGTGCACCTGTTTTGCGATACAGCCCCGCAACTTGCCCAAGAAGATTCAGACCGTTGAACAGCCACGGATTCGAGTTGCCGGATTGTCTAACCGCGGCGACGGATGGAAATTCGACGTAAATCGGAAACTCTCGGCCAAAGCTGTAGCGGCGACACGCGCAGGCTGCGACATAGGGCCAGCAATTTGCACTGGCGCAGGCCGAGACCGGGACCAATTGAGCCATTTGTTTCCACTCCGTCGACGAGCTTGAAGAGGTCAAAAGCGCAACCGAGGCTCACGGGAACGTCGCGTTCACGTCGAAACGGCGAAGCATCCCCGCAATTTCCTCTCCGCCATTCATCGCTCTCGCACGCCTTCGCCCGGCATAGTTCGCTCCTTCGTACCTGCAATACGATGGCCTCATCAGGGCACTCACGGTCCGATGTAGGGGCCTCCATTGACCTCAATTGTCGTCCCGGTCAGGAAATCTGCGAAGTCAGAGGCCAAAACAAGCAGACCTTGACAACATCGCCGGGCAGACCCAGCCGGCCCACCGGAATCCGCGTGGCGATGGCCTGATTGACCTCGGCCGGCACATCCTTAGTCGTTTTGGTGTCGATCCGACCCGGATTGATCGCGTTGATCGTCAGCCCCGCGCCGCCCAACTCGCGCGCGACGACTTTGGTCAGACCCGGAACTCCGGATTTTCCCGAGCCACAATGCACCGGCGCCACTGCACCGCCAATCCGCATGGACAGCGAAGCGATATTGATGATGCCGCCCGTATCCGCGCTCCAGCATGGCCGGTTTGAAGAGGCCGGTGCATCGGAATACCGCGGTAAGGTTGCCTGCCAGGACCCGGCTGAAATGCTCCACAGGCATTTCCCAGGTCGTCCAGGGCTTGCCTTCGGGGCTTGTCTTGGGCGTCCAGCCGACGCCATTGATGAGGACATCCGGCGCGCCGGGTGATTGCGCAGGGGCCTCAACCGCATCTCGACAGCAGCAGAATCGGCGAGATCAAGTTCGATCAAGCTGATGCGCTCGTGCCCGGCGGCGAGCGCCGTTCCCGGCTCGATGTTCAGGTCGACCAGCGTGCCCTGCCTGTCTCGCTCCAGAAACGCGCGCGCGATACCGAGTCCGATGTCGCCGCAGCCGCCGGTGACCAGAACATGGTCTCCATTGATATCCAACAGACGCTCCCAGTCATCTCGGTTCGGCCCGTTCATGCTTCGGTGGTGGCGAACGTCCCGTACCTTGACCGCAACGTGGGATCGTCTTGTTCAGGAAACCTCGATCGCGTTCGGCAGGAGCTCTTTTTCAAGATACTCTTTCGCCTCGGCGTGGGTTATCCAATCCGGCGGCGGGAAATCCGCCGCCATTTCCCAATCATCGCCGGTCGCCTCCATGTGGGCTGCGATCCGGGCGTCAAATTCGTCCATCAACGTCCGATACGCCGGATCATCCACCAGGTTGTCTTGCTCTTGGCAGTCCGCGCGCTCGTCAAACAGCAGCACGCGTTTGTCCTTGTGGCGCATGTAGAGCCAGTCCCTGGTGCGTATGCCACGCTCTGCAAACGGCGCGAACTCGTGCGGGTTGGCACCCGTTTGGGTAAAGACCTGGTACCATATCGCATCGCGCGCCTCGGTTTCCTCACCATCGAGAACGGGAAGGTAACTTCGGCCATCGAGATCTTCGGGTATGCCTGCACCGACAATGTCGAGGATCGTCGGCATCATGTCAGGGCCGACATCAACGATAGCCTCGGTTTTCTGCGGCTTGAACCGCGCGGCATAACGGACAATCAACGGCACGTGCATGGTGCCCCGGTAGGCCGTGTTCTTGATCCCGCAATAGTGACCATGCTGACCGCACATGTCGCCGTGGTCACTGAAGAACAGCACGACCGTATCATCCGCGACTCCCTGACGTTCAAGTTCGTTCAGAACCCGCCCGACATTCCAGTCGATATTGTGGATCATGCCATAGTATTCAGCAATGAACTGGCGAATTTCGGCCTCTGTTTCCGGCTCTCCAACGGGTTTGGTGTCGTAAGCCGCATGGCTCGAATGTCCGGACCGCGGATCGCCGCCGCACCAAACCTCGTTTCGAATCCTCTGGAACCTGCGCTGAAGCTCCATGTCGGGAACACCCGCCGGCAAGGGGACCTCTTCGGGCCTGTAAACCCTGCGCAGATAGTCCGGCATATCCATCGGGAAATGCGGGGGACCGTAACTTACGTACCCGATCCACGGCTTGCCGTCCTTGGCGGTCGACGCGTCTGCGATGAAATCGATCAGCTGATCAGTCTGGTAGTCCGGTTCATAGCGCCTCGAGTGATAGGCTTGACCATTGTCATCATAGTAAATCGACGACATGTATTCGTGACCGCGATTGAAGCCTATGAAATGATCCCAGCCGAATCGCCGATCGGGCGGCACAAAGCCGGGCTTGGGACCGCCTTCGAGATGCCATTTTCCGATATACCCGGTCCGATAGCCGGCTTCCTTCATGAGATCGGCCAGGAAGACCTGGTCACCACGCAACGGGAAGTGGTTTTGGATCATCCCGTGCCCCTGGGCATATTTGCCCGTCATGACAGAAGCACGGAATGGGCAGCAAAGAGGGTAGGACGTGTAAGCCTCGGCAAAATGGACTCCTTCGCTGGCCAACCTGTCAATCTGCGGTGTCTTGATTACCGGATTTCCGGCACAACCCATTGCGTCGTAGCGCATCTGGTCGGCATAGATCAGGAGGATGTTCGGTCTCTTCCTCATTGGTCATCGACCTTTCCCGCCATACGGTTCTTCACCCAGGACGAGATCGGTCCCCACAGAATTGTCAGTGCCAGGACCGCGTAGATGCCGAGACCGATGGGGGTGTTGAAGAATTCCGCCGTGCTGCCATCCGCAATCGTGATGGACTGACGGAGAGAGTTCTCGAGAATTGGGCCAAGCACGAAGCCGATCGAAAGCGGCGCGATGGAATAGCCAAATTTCCTGACGACGTATCCGAGCACCCCCGCAGCCAGCAAAACACCCACGTTGAAGAGACTGTTTGAAACCGCGTAGATGCCGGTGAAGCTCAGCAAGAGCACAGTCGGCACGATCACTGTCATTGGGACCTTGATCAGCATCGCGGCAAAGCGGATCACGAACAGGCCGATGAACAGCAACAAGATGTTGATGAAGAAGAGGCCGAGGAACAGCGAGTACATGATGTCCGGGCGCTCATCGAAGAGCGTCGGTCCCGGCGCCAGCCCCTGAATCAGGAAAGCACCCAGCAGGACCGCTGCTGCCGGACTGCCCGGTACGCCAAGTGTCAGCGTCGGAACCAGCGCCCCGCCAACGGTCGCGTTGTTCGCGGTTTCCGGAGCAACGATACCTTCAGGAACACCGGTACCGAATTTATCAGGCTCACTGGAACGACGTTTTTCTTCCGAATATGCGAAGAACGCACCGACTGCTGCACCCTCACCGGGGATGATCCCGATAATCGTGCCAAGAATAGAGGACCGCGCCAGATTGCCCTTGAGTCGCGACAAGGTCTTCAGGCCCGGAATCTTCACCGTCAGGCTGGACTTGTCGAATTCGATGCGTTTCAGCGCCTTTTCCGAACCGATCAAGACTTCGGAGACCGCGAAAATGCCGACAAGGAACGGAACCAGCGGAATGCCTTCGTACAAGTGGTAGGTCCCGAACGTATAGCGCTCTGCGCCGTTCAGTTCGTCCAGTCCCCAGGTTGTCAGAAAGATGCCCAGACCGCCGACAAGCAGTCCCTTGAAGAGGTTTGCACCCGCGACGCGGACGACGACGACCAATCCGAAAATGGAGATGGCCAGAAACTCCCGTGGTCCAAACTTGATCGCGACTTGAGCAAGTATGGGTGCGATGAAGGTCAGACAAACAACACTCACAAGCCCGCCAATGATGCTGCCGGTCAGCGACAGGCCCAGCGCCTCGCCTCCACGACCCTGTTTGTACATCGCGTGCCCGTCCATGACGGTCGCGATCGCGGCCCCTGTTCCCGGAATGCCGACAGCAATCGCCGATATCGACCCGCCATAAATCGCGGCATTGTAGATGGCGAGCAGCAGGATCAGCGACGGGACTGCTTCCATGTAGAATGTGAAGGGCAGCGCCAGCGCAATCGCGATTGGCGGCCCGAGGCCTGGAAGAATTCCGATGACCAGTCCAAGAACGATGCCGGCCACCAGCAAGAACGTGGTAAACGGATCGAAAAGGTTCGCAAATGCGACCCCGACTGCAGCGGCGTCAAACACTAGAATTGTGTCCCGAGAAACTGAGTGAATACCAGATATACGCCAGCCGCCAACGCCAGGACGACGCCGTAGATGAACGAGTTGCGCACGCCCATCGCCATGCAGAGGAGCGGCCCGGAAATCAGCGCCATCGCGATGTATCCGAAGTTGTACCAGACAACGTAGCTGACAACTGCCGCAACCAGCGCCAGCAGGCCGCGCCGGGCCTCGGCGGACGAAGCGAAAACGGTTTGACCCTCGTCTCCGGCCTCACCTTTTGTGATGTAGACATGAAGTACGACTGCTGCGCAAAGTGCAGTGAACCCCAGCAGGAGTTGAGGAAAGAATCTCGAAGGAAGCCCGGAACTAGCCAGTAGTCCGGCGGCCTCGAATCCCTGCGCAACAACCGCGAAATAGGCGCAAGCAATGATGACCAGGATCGTGAAGACAATGTTTGCCAATCGCTGGGTCAGCATGACTCAGATTCTCGTCTGCTCGGTCAATTGAACGGGCGCCGCGAAAAGGCGGCGCCCAGACAGGTTCGGGACGTGCGTTTTACTTGTGCAGCAGTCCAAGTCCGTCAAGGATCGGCGAGTACAGTTCGACACCGGACTGCAGCAGCTCCCCGACATTGCCGGCTCCATGTACGAACTGCCAGTCGATGCCCGGAGGCAGGGTGGCGATGAACTCTTCCGTACCCAGCACGGCGGTCGCTTCAATCAGCCTGTCGACGATCTCCTGAGGGGTTCCGGCCTTGACAGCCCAACCACCGTGAACCCAAACGCCGGCTTCCTTGCCCGGAAAGGCTTCGCCAATGGTGCGAACACCGGGGAGATGCTGTTCAAAGTAGGGTTGACGGTTGTTGTCCAGGATGATCAGCGGACGGATTTCGTTTTTGAACGCGTTGATCGTCGCAATCTGCCCAACGCCGACGTCAACCTGTCCGCCGATCAGACCGGTCATGGTTGCCGGAACGGTCTTCAACGCGATGGTCTTGAATTCCAGGCCAAACTCGGATGCAAGCTGGACGGCGCTCAGGTTCGGCGGCGCGCCGAGGTTGTTGACACCCATGCTGAGCTTTTCGCTCTTCGCGGCTTCAAGGAAGTCCTCGAATGTCTGGATCGGGCTGTCGGCGCGCACGTAGAGCGCATTGGATGCCGTTGGCCCCGCGTAGAACGGAATGAAGTCCTCTCTCGGGCTGTAGGGCACCGCGCGGGTCAGCGGAACAACCATGAAACTCGGCGGGGACCACTGAAAGATGGTATGTCCATCCGCCTCCTCTTCAAGCACGCTCATGGTCGCAGGAATATGCGCGCCACCGGGTTTGTTGATAACATTGATCGGCACACCCAGTTCCGCGCTGACAGCCTCGGCCGTCAGGCGCGCGCCGATGTCCGCGTTACCCCCCGCTGCGAACGACACGACTAGGGTAATCGGCCTTTCAGGGTATTCGGCCAGCGCGGCACCGGTGCTGAGGCCCAACGCGGCTGTAGCGGCGGCTGCGAATTTGAAAAGGTTCATGTTGAAGCCTCCCTTGTTTCAATCTGGAGTTTGGTTGGTCTAGATGTACGTACCTATGTTGCGCACGCAAGAAATGTCAAGACACAAGTCCGCCCGCGCCTGCATTCCGCTCAGGCGGGGTCGTCAGTCGAAAACTCGATCTCGAGTTCAAGCTTGTCACAGGGATAGAGCAGCTTCGCCGAGTAGATCAGGACTCCGTGCTCGTCGAAAAACTCCCTGTACACCTTGAAGACAGCTGAATTCACCTTAATTCCGAGCGCTTTCGCAAGGCCGAAATCGGCGTAGGCGATCGTGATTTTCTGCCGCGCATTCGCGATGTCAACACTGAGGTCGCGCAGGACAGCGACGACGATCTCCCGCGTGAAAC
The DNA here is from genome assembly GCA_026707935.1 of Paracoccaceae bacterium. GTDB lineage: Bacteria > Pseudomonadota > Alphaproteobacteria > Rhodobacterales > Rhodobacteraceae > JAPPHA01. Next base: position 84 of record JAPOVX010000112.1, on the reverse strand, counting down.
GGTCCGGTGCGCGTTCATAAACCTGATCATCGAGCTGGATGTCGGCCTGGCAAAATGGCTTGCCGCCCCGCGCATGAATACGGC
>JAPOVX010000103.1 GCA_026707935.1 Paracoccaceae bacterium | reverse complement strand
CCACACCGAATGCGAGTTGCATGGTGTGGATGCCAACACGCTGGAAACGCCGGGGCCGGTGATTCAGCGGCATCTCGACAAGGTCTTCCCCGTGGTGCACCGGCGCGTGAACGCTCCCTTTGCCTGGTGGCGCTACATCAGCCTGCCTTCGGATCGCGTGCTCGACCGCGCGTTGGATGCACTGGAGGAAGAGGTGGGAGCCATGGTCCGTGAGACGAGGGAGCGCATAAAGGCAGAACCCGAACGGCGCCGTGCGCCGACGAATTTCCTGGAAGCCATCGTGGGGGAGGTGGAGACAGAGGATTCCGGCTTCACCGATGCGGAGATCTTTGCCAACGCCGGCACGCTGCTGCTGGCGGGCGAAGACACGACGGCGAACAGCATGGCCTGGATGGTCCACTATTTCACGAAATATCCGGAGCATTTCGAGCGGGTTCGGCGCGAAGTCGACACGCTTGTCGCGCCCGGAACCGTCATCGAGAGCCTGGAGCAGACGAAGGAGCTTCCGGTCCTCGACGCGTTCTGCAACGAGGTGATGCGCCTGAAACCCGTAGCGCCGCTTCAAGTGGTTGAAACGGTTTCGGCAGTCGAGATTCTCGGCTGCCACTTGCCAAAGGGAACGCCCATCATGATGTTGGTCAGGCACATGGCGACCCGGGACGAGAATTTCGGTGACGGCGCCCGTTTCAATCCGGATCGCTGGCTTGTCGCGCAGGACGCGAGTCCCTGTCCGCACGACCGCCGCGCCTTCGTTCCCTTCGGGGGCGGCCCGCGCCTGTGCCCCGGACGCAATCTGGCGCTGCTTCAGATCCGTACCGTGCTCGCGATGCTTTGCCGGAACTTCGAGGTTGAACCCGCGCGCCCAAGCCGCGAAGTGGAGGAGCATCTGGCGTTCACGATGATGCCGGCCCAGCTTTCCGTTCGCCTGCAGCGGCGAATGCACGGGTGATCCGCGACGACGTTCGGTTTGGCACGGGGATACGCGTCCGGAAATTCCGCTCAGGGAAATTCAAAGTCGGGGAGCGAGTCGAATGCCAGTTCGATCGCATCGCTCCAGCCGCGGGAAATCGTCCGGAAATACTCGTTCCGTTCGTCGAATCGCAAGGAATGACCGAGGCGCAATGTGTCCGCAACGTGGATCTGAAGATCGAGCGGCATGCCGACTGACAGGTTCGACTTGATCGTCGAGTCGAACGAGACGATCAAGAGCTTGACGGCGTCTTCGAAACTCAAATCCGGCTTGTACGCCCGGGAAAGTATCGGTTTGCCGTATTTCGTTTCACCAAGCTGGAAAAAAGGCGTGTCTTCGGCCGCTTCGACAAAGTTGCCCTCCGGGTAGATCATGAACAGGCCGGGTGATTCCTCCCTGATCTGGCCGCCGATGATCATGCTGGCCTGAAACCGGGATACACTGTCGCCGTCGTCCTTTACGCCGGGCGCAGCGCCGGGAACCGCACTGGCGGAGATGGTGTCCCGAAGCGTGCGGCCAACCAGTTGGGCCACGCGAAACATCGACGGTGCCTTGAAGACTGACGGAGTATCCGCGCCTGCGCGAATGCTCTCGTCGAGTATCGAGACAACCGACTGGCTTGTCGCCAGGTTGCCCGCGGTCATCACCGTCAGGGTTCTCTCGCCCGGAACCTCCCAGCTGAAAAGTTTGCGGAAGGCCGAGACGTTGTCGACACCGGCGTTGGTGCGGGTGTCGGCCATGAAAACGATCCCGCGGTCCAGTTTCATGCCGACGCAATAAGTCATCCGAAACCTCGACCGGGCTCCAGCCATGGCCTTGGCCCGGCGTTCGACAAGGCGGTCATTGCTGGACCTGGAGCCTGACATGCATGGTTTCGCCGCCGTCCCCATGCCGTATGCCATTGATTGGAGCAGCGTCGCCGGAATCGAGTCCGCGTGCGACGCGGACGTATCGTTCATCGGGCGATATTCCGTTCGAGACGTCAAATCCGATCCATCCCAACCCGGAAAGATGTGCTTCGGCCCATGCATGGCCGGCGCTGTGATCATCCCCGGATTCGGTGAACAGGTATCCGCTTACATAACGGGCGGGAAATCCAAGGCCGCGGGTCACTGCGAGGAACACGTGGGAGTGATCCTGGCAAACGCCACGTCCCGACTCCAATGCATCTTCCGCCGTGGTCGACGAGTCTGTCTGCCCGGGTTCGTAGGCCATTCGATCCCGAATTCTGACCGAAACCCGATGCAAGAGTGCAATATCGTCCCCGTCGCCTTCCCTTTCGTCATCCTGTTCACGCAGTTCCTGAATCAGTTCACGGATTCCCTGGCCAGGAGTCGTTCTTTCGGTTTGGCGCGTGAACAGCCACAGGGGGACAAGCCCGTAATGTTTCCCGAGGATACCGGCGGTGTCGGATGTCTGCACGAGGCCCTCGCTCTTGATGGTCACGGAGTTCGCATCCTCGCACAACCTGACCAGTTCCACCCTGTTTCCGAAGTGATCCCTGTTCGTCGTTTCCCTTTTTCCGCCGATGATTTCGGTTTTCCATTCCCGGATTTCCTGGCCACGTCCATTCAACGGGGTCAGGCGCAGCTGCAAGAGCCCGTATCGTACGGGTTCATTGTACGTGTAGGTCGTCTCGTGCAGAACCTTGAGCAACATTCAACTGTGTCCGTCTGAGTCTATGCGGAAAACCGGTAGTCCTTTTCGATCTGGCAACTGAGGCTGCCAAGTCCATTGAGGAATTCCAGAATGAACTGATGGAGTCCATCCTCGAAAACGACGCCGATATCCCGAGCCTTCAACCTCGTGCACAGATCCTCCGCCATGTGAAGGCTCGGCGGCGAATTCCCGTATTCGGTGTCGAGGTGACCGAGGTTGTCGAGGATCTTTTCGCAGCAAAACGCGATGGACCTGGGCATTCGCCTGTCCAGGATCAGGAACCTGGCAATACTCGCCGGACTGGGTTCGCCCTCGTTCAACCAGCTGTAGACATGGTCCGCCGACACGGATCGCAGGATGGTTTCCCACTGTACATTGTCGATTGGAGCCCCGACGTGCACCACTGAAGGCAGCAGGATATAGTACTTGACGTCGAGGATCCGTGCAGTGTTGTCGGCGCGCTCGAGAAACGTGCCAAGACGTGCGAAGTCGTACATGTCGTTCCTGAGCATGGTGCCGTGAAGAGTGCCGCGGACATAGGCGCTTTGCCGACGGACGAGGCCAAGGATGCTCGGCAGGTTCCTCGGCGTGACCGGTTCCGACAGGACGTCCCGGAGAGACAGCCAGGTCTCGTTGGTGGCTTCCCAGACTTCACGCGTCAGTGCGGTGCGAACGACACGGGCATTGTTTCTCGCCGATTCGACCAGTGAAATCACGCTCGAAGGGTTCGAACGGTCCCGAAGCATGAAGTCGATCACGCTGTCCGCGTCGAAATGCTCGTGCTTGGCAAGAAAGTTGTCTCTTGCACCGACCGTACTGACGATCGAGACCCATTCGTCTTCACCGGAACGCCAGCGGGTGAGGGCGATCCGAAACCCGGCTTCCACCAGCCTGGCGGTGTTTTCGCTCCTTTCAAGGTAGCGAAACATCCAGTAAAGCCCGCCGGCGGTCTTTCCGAGAAGAGGCATGAACCTAAACCTCCAGGACCCAGGTGTCCTTCGTGCCGCCGCCCTGGCTGGAATTGACGACGAGTGATCCCTCTTTCAGGGCGACCCGCGTCAGCCCGCCCGGAGAGATGTGGATCCTGTCGGGAGAAACCAGCACGAACGGACGCAGATCGACATGGCGCGGCGCCAGGCCCGTTTCGGTAAAGATCGGGACCGTCGACAGGGACATCGTCGGCTGCGCGATGTACTTGTCGGGCGTGGCGAGAAGTTGATCCCGGAAATCCGCCAACTCCTGCTTGCTCGCGGCTGGTCCGACCAACATGCCGTAGCCGCCCGATCCATGGATCTCCTTGACGACCAGTTCAGCCAGGTGATCCAGGACATAGCCGAGCGACTCCCTTTCCGAACAGCGCCAGGTCGGGACGTTCCTGAGCAGGGGCGCTTCGCCGGTGTAAAACCGGATGATCTCGGGAATGTAGGAGTAAATGGCCTTGTCGTCGGCGATTCCGGTCCCCGGAGCGTTGACGATCGTGATTCCCCCAGCGCGATATACATCCATGACGCCGGCAACCCCGAGCATCGAATCCGGCCGAAAACTCAGGGGATCGAGAAAGGAGTCGTCGACGCGTCGATAGAGGATATCCACCGGCATGAACCCTTGCGTCGTTCGCATGGCAACGCGGCCGCCGGTCACCTTGAGGTCATGGCCCTCCACAAGTTCGGCTCCCATCTCCTCTGCAAGGAAAGCGTGTTCGAAATACGCCGCGTTGTGAATGCCCGGTGTCAGAACCGCGATCACCGGCCGCCCGTCACAGACTGGAGGAGGGCAATCCGTCAGGCATCGCCGCAAATACCTCGGGTAGCTGCTGACCTGTCGTACGCGGACCTTTGAAAAAAGGTCCGGAAACATCTGCAACATGGTTTCACGGTTTTGCAGCATGTAGGAAACACCCGAAGGAGTCCGTGCGTTGTCTTCCAGAACGAGGAACTCGTCCTCGTCGGTACGGATGATGTCCGTTCCCACGATATGCGTGTAGACGTTTCCGGGTGGGGCAAAACCGATCATCTGGGGCAGGAAAGCCTCGTTTCCCGAAATGAAACTCAAGGGTATCCGGCCGGCGCGGATGATCTCCTGCCGGTGATAGAGGTCATAGAGAAACGCGTTGATCGCCCTTATGCGTTGCTCGATCCCTCGGGTCAGGCGGGACCATTCGGAGGACGAGAGAATCCTCGGGATGATATCAAACGGGATCAGCCGCTCATCGGCGTCGTCGTCCCCATAGACATTGAAGGTCACACCGACGCTGCGAAACAGGGCTTCGGCTTCCGCCGATTTTTTTTGCAGCCGTCCTGAGCTCTCGCCGTCAAGCCATTCACGATACGCTGCATAACATTCGCGGATGCGGTCATCGCGGCCAAGCATTTCATCGTAAGGGCGATCGGTTGAGGTCATTATGGCCTTAAGCCGAGAACCAGCTGCAACCCTTCCTCGACTTGCCCGGGGATGCCATCGGATACCATGCCGGCACTCGCGGCGCGGAATCGCCTGTCCTGCGTGAGGACGTGCGAGACGTTTAAGACAGAGGCTCTCGTCAGCCCTGTCTGACGGCGTGTGAAAGAAACAATTCCGGGTGCCGTGGCCAACCGCATGTTTGATGTAATGGCAAGCACGACCACGGTTAGGATTCGGCTCCGGTTGAAGGCATCCGACTGGACGACAAACACAGTTATACCGTTGAACATCATGACCGGCAATCCGACACGATTGGCGCCTCGACGTTGTCTGATCCCAGGCCCGAATTCGCCACTTGCCGATTCACGACGGTGCGATTCTGCCGCGTCGAACGCGATCCGTTGCGGACGGCCGGAAATCGGGCCAGGCAAAGGCGCACGGCATGGTCCCGGCCTGCCAGGCCTGCGCGCCATGCCGGAGCCGGCAGGCCCGGGCCAAAGGCCGCCCCGCCGAAGCCGGAGGTTGACCCCGGCGTTGTTCGGGAGGAGTTCCGGATGTGGCGCGCCGGGAATTCCGCCGTTCAGCCACGAGTATTCGGACGCGTCACCAGATCCTTTCGGCGGCCTCCACCACGAGATCGAGTTTACGCCGCTGGTCGTCGACAGAGATGGCGTTGCCCTCTTCGGTCGAGGCAAAACCGCACTGCGGTGCGATTCCCAGCTGGTCGGGGTCGGCAAAGCGGGAGGCTTCGTCAACCTGCCTCCTGAGGTCGTCGAGGTCCTCGAGCTCGCCGGTCTTGGTCGTGATGAATCCCAGCATGACCCTTTGTTTGCCCGAACCGAGGAACCTGAGGGGTTCGAGCCCGCCGGCGCGGTCGGTGTCATATTCCATGAAGAAAATATCGACACCCGTTCGATTGAAGACCGTGTCCGCAACCGGATCGTACGCGCCGTCCGCAGCGTGGGTCGACTTGAAGTTGCCGCGGCACATGTGCATCCCGATGGTCAGGTCATCCGGGCGGTCCTTGATCGCTTCGTGCATCATCCACGCGTATCGGTCGATCAGCCAGTCCGGATCCTGGCCGGCCCTTTCCTTGGCCGCCCTGTGGTGGGGGTCGCAGAGGTAGGCGAAAAAGATGTCGTCGAGCTGCAGGTAGCGGCAACCGGCCTCGTAGAACCCATTGACTGCTTTCCGGTACGTCGCGGCGATATCCGAAAACAATGCGTCGGGTTCGTTGTAAACGCCCTGATTGATGTCGTCCGGATCAACGCGAAAATGGCAGCAACTCGGCCCGGGTATGCTGATCTTCGGCATCAGGTCCGTGTGTGCGGCAACGAAGCGAAAGTGATCGAGCATGGGGTGATCGTCGGGGAAATCCAGTTTGCCCGTTATTGTCGGGAAGATCGGGGGCAGCCTTGCCCCGGCAAACGCCACGCCTTCGTCACGCTCCACGAGATCAAGGCCGTCCAGCATTCCCATGAAATCGTAATGCCAGAATGAACGGCGGGCTTCTCCGTCCGTGATGGACTCGAGCCCCGCCTCGACCTGCATCGAGATGAGCCCCGGAATCTCGGCGTCCTCGATGGATTTCAGTTCATCGTCGTCGATCACGCCCTGCTCGTGCCGACGCCGCGCATCCGCTACTGCCGGGGGCCTGAGCAAACTCCCGACGTGATCGGCGCGGAATGGAGGTAAGGGACGGGTCATGGCGCGCCTCGGTGGTTCGTTCCAATGACGACATGTTCGTATGAGTAAGATGCCGTGTCAATCACAGGCGCTTACCAGCATGGCCTTGACGACAATTATATCTCGGAACTGCGCCGGGTGCCGCACAAACCCGTCTCTGATGGCAGGCGCAAAACGCGAGCCGAGACGATGGATGCACTGACTATGGCGGGGTTTCCAGAGTACATGGATCTTCTCTGGCAGGTCTGAAAATACGGTCAGTCGCGGGGGGATCACCAAGGTGCCGGCTTCAACGGATACAACGAGAATTGGATGCCCATGGTCTGCGGGTCAACTGGATCCTGTCGAAACAGCACCTCCCGGTCCGGACAATCGCTCGCCGGCCAATCACTTTACGGATCTCCTCGTAGGTTTGCGGCATGGTGTCCCAGTAGATTCCGAGTCAGGGTCGAGTAAACCGTGGGATGTCCGGACGGTGCGCCCTGAACACAGGGTAGTAGTCTCGCGGCAGATGGGCGACCCACGGATACCCGTGCACGGGTCGCACGGGTGGAATTCGAAGCGAAGGCGGACACTTGAGCGCCCACCGCACCATTTGGCTCGTTGAGCACAAAGACCTGCTGACATTGTCAATGCGATCAATCTGTCTGCCGCAGAACCTCATTCTTGCGCTGGCCAAGAAGATCCCGTCGTATGTCTTCGGCAATCTCTTCGATTTCCCTGGCGACCCTTGGCTCAAACCCAAGTTCCCGTTCCAGTGCCGTTCTCAGCGGGAGCAGCAGAGCGTCGGATGGCGACGACTTGATGAGATTGCACATACTCTCCAGTCCAACATCTGTTGCGAGGTTCGCCAACGCTTCCAATACTTCCCTCGGCAACACGTTCAGTTCGGGAAGGATCGACAGTACACTCTTGACATCCGTGATGGACGCCCCGAGATCGCCTTCGACCAAATGTGCCCGGGCTCGGACCAAATGACCCTTCAATCTGCCATTTAGGGAGCCTTCCCGCGCCGGCAGAAGTACACGATCCATAAACGCGACCGCAGTTCTGGCCCGACCGTCGGTCAGTTCGTATTCTGCCAGCCCGCACAGCGCAGATTCAGCGGCATTGCGAAGTGCGGGTAGATTGCTCGACTCGAAGCGCCGCGCGACCTCGCACCAAACCGCCAAAGCATCTTCGATCTGCCCCATGCCGAAAAGGAGAGCACCTTTGTCGACGAGAACTTGCGCCACTACCTCAACTGCATGGGGCTCGTCACTGTTTCCAAATCGTTGGAGCGCTTCTTCGCACGCGTCAAGCGCTTCGTCCGTTCGGTTCAAATGACCCAACACCATTATCCTGTTGTAAATCGCTGTCGCGATTTCTTCACGAAACAAGGGTGTATCGCTCGCTCCGAAACGACGTATGACTTCACTCCAAACACTGACTGCTTCCTCCGGTCGCTCCAACTCGACCAATGTCGTGCCCTTGCTGACAAGGGTTGATGCCAACTGCTTGGAAATTGTCGAGTCAGTGCTGTTTCCAAAGCGCCGTTCAAATTCGTCCCAGACAACCAGCGCTTCCTCGTGTCTGTGGGAAGTAAAGAGAATGATTCCCTTGTTGAGGAGAATTCCAGCGACCGCATCGAGAATTTCCGGTACGACACTTGCTCCGAAACGTCCCAGCGCTTGGTCGCAGGTTGAGAGCGCTTCTTCCGGCCGGTTCAAGTCGAACTGGTTGGCACATTTGTGAACAAAAGAACGTGCCACTAACGCTTGCCACTCCGGCGCGTCGCTGCCTCCGAAGCGGTCTTCAACCTGCTGCCAGACCGCGAGCGCCTCTTCGTATCGGTCCAATTTTTCCAACAGCGCGCCCCTGTTTGTTTGGGCATTCACCACCATGGTGAGGACCCCCGGGTGATCGGTGGCCTCAAAGCGCTCCACCACTTTGCCCCACGCCTCCATCGCTTCGTTCTGCCGGCCCGAGTTGATCAACGTCGCTGCCTTATTCATCAGTGTGGCCGAGATCGGTTCTGCCGCCTCTGGCCAGTCACCCTTCTCGAAACGCCGGACTGCTTCTTCCCACGACGAAAGCGCCTCCGTTTCCCGTTTCAACGCGGCCAGCACGTTGCCTCTGTTGACGAAACAGTACGCTACTGTCTCCCGAAGGAATGGCGCATCGCTTGCCCAATGGCGTTGCACGACCCCATCCAACACTTTCAGCGCTTTCTCCAACTGGCCAGACCCGATAAGCGCCGCGCCTATGTTCGCAAGCGCTGAGGCAGCTTGCTCAACTATTCTGGGAGAATCGCTTTTCCTGAAACGTTCCACCACGTCGCCCCAAGCGACAATCGCCTCGTTGGTACGGTTCAGTGCGGTGAGCGCGTGTCCCCGTCCCACCATGACCGCCGCCAATTGATCGAGAGGCGCCGACGAACCGTTCTCACCGAACCGTTCCAGCACCTCATCGCAGACCTCCAGTGCTTCTCGGGGCCGGTTCAACCTATTGAGCGCCACGACCATGCCGATTTGTGCACTTGCCACCAACGCCTTGAACGCCGGTATCAGGCACCCGCCGTAGCGCTGCACAACCTCCTCACAGGCCGTCAACGATTCCTTGTGCTGATTCAGATCGCTCAACAATTTGCCCTTGCAGACAAGTGCAGTTGCCACCGCCAGCGATTGCCCCTCTTCGCCGTTCGTCCCGAAACGCCGCACCACGTCATCCCAGGTAGCCAACGCTTCTTGTCCTCTCCCCAGTTGGCCCAGTGTCTTTCCCTTGTTGACGAGCGCCAGTGACACGGTTTCGAGGTCCGCCGGTGTACCGCCCTCGCCGAACCGCTGGATGACCTCGCCCCAGGTCGCTAAAGCGTCCTGCAACTGACCTCGTTCCGCCAGCACAAGCGCTTTCCGAAAGAGTTCCTTCGAATTTGAAGACGCGAGTGATCCTGAAGAACACTCATTGAACGCATCTGCAGAGGCAGGCGGCGCAAGAGCAAGAAGTTCTTCGCGGTGTGCTTCGAGAGACGAAAGTCCTGCGAGACCCTCAAGCACCATCCGGCAAAGCGTCAACGTGCCACCGTCGAATCCTCGCATATCCCTGGCCATTCGGACGCCGAGTTCTCTCAACTCATCGGTCGAATAATAGGCCTCCATGAAGCGGATCAGCGCATTGATCAGAGGTACCGGTCCACGCGCGCGCCTCATCAGGTAATAGATGTTGTAGAGCCGCTCGGTCAGGTAGTAGAGCTTGCGCCGTACGCTGCCACCGCTCACCTCGACTGCGCCCTTTTCGAC
>JAPOVX010000016.1:1192-10041 GCA_026707935.1 Paracoccaceae bacterium | reverse complement strand
CCTCTCGACCGAATGCGAGGTCATCGGAACCCGGATCAGGGTGCTGGCCCAGATCGCCTATCTGACGGCGCTGCCGCGCACGCTGGACCGTTTCGGCGCTGCGTTCACACCTGAGACGCGCCGGCTGGCAGAGGACCTCGGGCCGCGGGTGGCGGACTTCATGCAGGAACTGCTCTCCGGTCCCGGCAGTTTCGTCCATGCGGACTATCATCTCAACAACCTCTTCTTCGATCCGGACAGCGGCGAAGTCGCGATCGTCGATTGGCAGACCAGCGGCCCCAACAATCCGCTGCTCGACGTCGCCCTCTTCCTGTCCCGAAGCGTCACACCCGAGGCCAGGCGCGGGACGGAACGCGCGCAGGTGGAGGCCTACTGGGAGGCGTTGCGCCATGCGGGCGTCGCGGGCTTCAGCCTCGAGGAATGCTGGCGGCACTACCGGATGGGCATGCTGTTTTCCCTCCTGATCATGGTCCTCGGGGCGGGCAACCTCGGCAGCGGCAATCGCCTCGACCGCGGAGATTTCGAGGACATCCTGCGCCGGGTGACGACGGCAGCCGGGGAGCTGGATGCGGCGGAGTTTGTCCCGGGCCGGCGGCGGCTTGCGAGCCCCGCATGGGCGTTTTCCGCCCTGTCCGGTCTTGGGTACGGATTTTACACCGCGGTACGGCACCAGGGAACCGGGTAGTGTGACCCAGGGCGACGATCAGAGGATCATCGAGCGGTGCTGCCCAGCCCGTCCTGCGGCCCAGTCAGCTGGCGCCTGCGGGTCGTTTCTGACGCAGCGGTTGCCGCAGGCATCGGCAGCAGTGACTGCGGCCAATCGCGGCAATCGGGACGAAGATCGAGGCGGGCGCGTGCGAGGAAGCGCTCGTGGATCTGGCGGTTCATGTCCGCAGGAATCCGGCAAGCGCCGCAGCCTTCCACTGGATCGGCTACCCGAACCGCAAGCTCGGCCGTCTCGAAAAGGCTGGGAACGCCTACGCGCGCCCGGCAACGCGATCCGGATCACAAGGGCGTGCATTAATATATGGGCGCATTCCGTCTGACGCTGAGAGACCTTGATCGTGCAGGGAACCACCTGGCGGCGCTCGAGCGAATATGCACGGTCCGGCTGACAGGAAACCGCCTCGGGCTACGATCGAAACATCATCATTTCCATGATGTCAGGTTGTACTCCGGTCAGGTCCAGGTACGGGTCCGGATACGGAACCAGTACGAACAAGACGGGAAGCCGGGTCGAGTCCATCAAGGTCTCAGTTCGGAGCCCCGTTGATCGTGTGAGCCGACCGGCCATGCACATGCGTGCAATCGAAGCCAGAAGCCAGGGGTCATCGGTCGTCCGTGTCGAGATATATGCCCGAGCCGATGACGAGCTTCTGATCCGTGTTGGGCAACCCGACGCTCACCGCGAAGCCGAGCTTCGCCGAACCCGTGTCCTCGTCTCCCTCGATGGTGGGGTTGTCGTAGTGGTAGCGCAGGAACTTGCTGCCCTCGCGCCGCGCGCTGCCGATCAGCTCTTCGGCGAACCTCACCCCGTTGATGTCCGTCCTGGTCATGTCCGAGGGCCGGCCTTCGCGAAACGACTCGGTCGCGTGAAAAAGGATGATGCCACTGCCGCTGACGACCCACAGGTAGATGGACCCCGATCTCCAGTCCCCACCTTCGACCCGGAAGGCGTTTCTGACCCCGGCGACGTCCCGATAACCCTTGGACATGACGGCCGCGCGGTACGCCTCGGCCGCGGCCTCGACGAAGGCAATGAGTGTTTCGCGGTCCACGACCTGTGACGCGGTGACAGCCGGCTTCGGCAGGTCCGCGACCTTGTCCGGGACGTGCGAGACATCCTGCGCGTAGCCGCCGACCAGCACCAGGCGTCTTCCGGTCATTCCGGAGACGTATTCGACAGCGTATGCCGTCTTCTGCCCGCCATCCTGGTACGTGACGAAGCCGCCTCCTCGGGCGGCGGTCGCGAACAGGTCCTCGACAACCCTCTTTCCGCGCTCGTCCTCGACGCCCAGAAGGTTCTTGCCCTCCGCCGTGCGATCGCCCGGGTGGACGAACGGAGCTCCGCTCGGAAAGAAGACGATGATGAATACCGGACCGGCCTTCCAGGTGCCCTCCGTTCGCAGTTCGGATTTGAGGCCCAATATCTCGTCAACATTAGTGAGCGATTCAATGTGCGCCTTCGCCCCTTCGACGAAGGCCTTGAGGGTTTCATCGTCCCTGACCTGGGCGGCAGTCGGCGCTGCCCCGGAGGTCCCGCTCGACAACACGATCAGTGCCAGAGCGGCAAGGGTTGCCGCCGCTTTGAGGTTCAGGCGCATTTGATTCTCCTTACCGGCGCGGTCGACATGAGCGTTGGCGAGTCAGGTGTATAAGCCCCTGTTTTTTGCTTCAAAGGTGAACAATATCAACTTTGCCGACTTTGCCCCATTTTCGGTCAAAACCCAACAAAGATCCCATGAGGCGCGCGGGACGGTTGCCAGCCTGAAGGCCAACCGTAGCGTTTGATGACTGATCTTCGACTCCCGGCTCACCACCCATGGCAATCTGGCCGAACTCGGGCGCATGGGGATCGACTTCGTCACTCTGCGAAAGCGGACCAAGTCACTGCCGGGCGCCATCGCCGCGGCCCCCGATGCAGACCGGAAGCGGGTGCGCCTGACCAATGTCGGGCGCATCTACCGCACGCCCCGGGTCCTCGAGAGCACCGTGCGCCTTGCCCGCTATCCGGGCGTCATCCGCCAGATCGCCTTGCGTGACCTCGGGCACGAAAACCCCACCCTGCTCCTGACCAGCCAGATGAAGACCTCGGCCGGACACCTCATCGACCGCTACGCACGCCGCATGGTCATCGGGAACGCCATCGCCGACGCCATCGACTTCTTCCACATGGATGCGCTGTCGGCGGCGGTGCCGATGAAGGTCGACCTCGACCTCCAGCTCACCCTGATGGCCAATACGCTCTACCGCCTGCTCGCCGTCCGTCTCGGCAAGGGGCGGCAGGTCTCACGGGCGCGAACCCTGTTCAGGGACTTCATCAAGGCGACGGCGGAGATCCGCATCGGGGACAACCTCGTCATCGTGCGCATCGGACGCCGGGCCAACAATCCATTCCTGCTCAATGCAGGTTACGGCGACACGGAAACCACGGTCCCCTGGCTGCAGAACCGCACCTTGAAAATCGAGTTCGTCTGCTCTCCGGACTCCCGTCACGCGGTGCAGCAGTGACCGTCAAATCCGCAGAATCCCGTCGAATTCACTCACATCAACTGCTACGGTTGAAATTCCCGGCAAACGCAGCGAGACCGATGATCCCGGAACTCATCACGAAGAAAAACATCGGTACAGCATTGAGCCACATTCTCCGGGAGGGGGTTCCGGCGCGACGGAGGAGTCGAGACTACTGCCTCGTGGCAGATGGCAAACACTTTCCACCGAAATACACGATCGCGCTTGCCCACCAGATCGCCACAGGCGAATTCCTGGGTTCGGAACGGTTCACCGGGGGAAAGGAGTCCAATGAGTTCCTCGAGCGCCGTGACTTCGACGTCGTCAAGTGCAACTGCGGCGGCGCGCGTCATGATCACCGCTCCACTCGCGCGAGCGCTCCATCGGAACGGAAGCGACGCGCGGGCCCATCCGGACGCCACGACGAGCGATGCCGGGCATGCAAGACTCGGGTGCGCGAGCTGCTGGAACGCCTCTACGGAACCTGCTCGGTCAACCAAAGATTTCGCTGGCAAACCGGCCTCGCCGCATACCGGGGAACCGAAATCGAACCAACATTGCGCAACGTCGCCGCCGCGCTGAAGGCGTATCGGGATTTCGGCGTAAACGACTTTGTGAAAGCCGATCTCTTGGCCCCCTGCGACTTCTGGGTTTCCGACCCCGGGTTCATCGTCGAGTTCGACGAAAGCCAGCACTTCACTCGTCCGCGGAAACTCGCGCTCTCGGCGTATTCGGCGGAACAGCCGTTGGGTTTCAACGTCGAGCGATGGATTGCACTATGCGAGCATCATGATGCAAAGGACAACGATCCCGTATTTCGGGACGAACAACGGGCGTGGTACGACACGCTGCGGGATCTCGTTCCGTCAATTGAGGGCCTGCAACCAACGGTACGGCTCTACGCCCGTGACCGGACGTGGTGCTCACTGGACCCGGACAACAGCGATCATCTAGAGACGTTCTCCGGGCTGATTTGGCCACGGCAAGCCTGATTCCATCCGCACAAGGACGCGAGCACGTTCCAGGGCCGGGCGAACGCGATCGACCCGGCGAGTGGCAATGGTATTTCCCGAGGTGGACAAAGGCACGTCCCATCGCATTCCGCCGGATGGCCCAAGGACTCGGAAACCCGAACTGCCCGCTGCTTCGCAATTTGCCAGGGAGCCGGTGGTCATCGTGCTTTTTCCAGAAGGATACATACGTGCGGATGACGACAAACGCATCGGCGCACTGAGAAAGCTTGCGGCGAATCTGGAAGCTGCTCTGTTGGTGGGTGCGGACGACGGAACCCTGGCCAGCTGCAGTCGCACATCGCAGGCGCTGCTCCGTTTCGATCCCGATGGGTCCGGTCCATCCCGGATCTAAGTAAAGGGCCTCAATTCTAGCGCGCAAATGTTAAACATGGGCCAACTTTCGGAGCCAGCGCCATGGAGCCTGATCCGCCCCCCAAGCACCAAATCCAACCCCTCGGTGCGAGTGCAACAATCCCGCACGAAAACCCTTTACAGATGGTGGGGAGTCCCCCCTCACGCGCGAACACCGAACCGACAGCCTTTCAGCGGCGTTTTGCAATCTGGACTAAAGTGCGGCCGAGGACACAACCGAACGCTATCAGGCGTCGTGTGGGCATTACCGCACGGAGGCAGTACCAGACGCACCCGAACGCGGTGATAACTGGCGCTGGTTATTCGGGTGTGGCGATCACGTACTGCTGTCGTAAAATAACCGGACGCCGTCAAGCAACGCGAGGGCGCGATCCTTGTCTGTGTCGTTGTATTTGAGCTGCCTCGCAAGATAGCTGTATGCCGACACTGCAACTTCCCTGTTGCCCGCGGCCACGCGCAAAGCCCAGTTACGACACTCCCGAACGAACTCGGGAAACGGACAGCCTTCAAGATAGGCGTCGAGATCGCCCCATTTTTTTGCTTGGTCGGTGGATGGCCATGGATCGGCCAAATCAGGAGTGTCCGGGTGAAAAAGTAGGCTCAATTCCAGCGTGACGGGGTCCAGGCTTGCCGGTCCACCTTTGACATCTCCGTAGTCGATCAGCGCCACTTGTGCCTGCGACACCAGAACATTGCACCCGTGAAGGTCGCCGTGACTGCATGCCCATCGTGCCTGGATTTCCCGGGACTCAAATTCCGCTAACCAGCCGAGGTAGAATGTTTCCCGGATTTGATTCAGGGTCTCGTCGGTCAGAAGATGTTGCCTTATCTCCCTGACTGTTCTCCGCGTCTCGGGAACGCCGTCGATCCACCGCGCCGTGGCGTCTTCAATGCTGCGAATGACGGCTTCAGACCGCTCAGGCGCATTGTAGGCGACATCGAAGGCCGACTCGTCGAAACCGTCGGCGAGACCAAAGAAAACGCCTGCCAGCTTGTGTGCACCGAATTCCAGCGTGGCAAGTTTTCGTGGTGTAGCGGCAGGGGCAAGCCGGGTCACGTGATAGTCGTAACAATCGTTTTCCCGTCGAACATCCGAGAGTGTGGAGAGTTTCGCAACGGCGTTGTGCACCTGCACGCCCTGGCGGTCTGTGACTCTCAGTCGAATGACGCGGGCTCCCGACAGGCCGCCTCCAAGTCCGGATACGACGCAGCGGACGCCTTGAAACTTCTTGGCAAATATCCGGATCAGGCGATCTTCGGCGAGAGACAGGTTCATGTCGCCGCGATCCAGTTCGACATCGGACAGTCGTTCGATCGCCTCTGTCACAGGCGTCAGCATTTCGGGGCATTGGTCAATGTCAAATTTTCTCAGAAACAGGATCGTGCCAGTCGTTCGGCCTTCGCTCCAGATGTCGATTTGCTGCTGGTTACTCAACAGCGCCGGGATAAAATCCTCGGCAGGTGATCCGGTCAGAACAAAGATCGGCGTGCCGGGTGCGACGGTTCTAATCCGGTTGAAGACGGCATGGCCGTGTGTCGCGTCGGCGTCGAGGCCACCGCTGACTGTCGGTATCTTGAGATCAAGTATCACAAGGTCGAGAAAATCGTCACCCAGCTTCTCATATGCTTGATCCCGACTACCTGCGATGCTTATGTTGCTGTCTCCCGGTAGAGCTGCAATGGTCGCGCGCAGTTCATCGACGAAGTCGTCGTCATCCTCAACGATGAGCACATGCAGTGTCATCGCTCCCACCGAATCTCGAACCGTGCGCCGCCGTCCGTTGCAGGCTGCAGCGTACATGCGCCGCCCAACGTCTCGATGGCCTGGCGAGCAATGGCGAGTCCAAAGCCACTATGTCCTTTCTTGGTTGTCTTCCCGATGCCGAAGGCAGATTCTGCGAGACCTCTCACGCCGGGTCCGCGATCCACGATTGCGACCCAGTAATCAACGTCGGTCTCTCCCCAGGTGATGACGATCGGATGCGGTTCGGGACCGGGTCGGCCGTTAACGGCTTCAACCGCGTTTCGTAGGCCGTTGGAGACGGTTAGGCGCAGAAGGGCGCGATCGGACATGATCAACATGGGTTTCGCGCCATGCAGCGAAATGTCGACCGTGTCTGTTCCAACTAGTTCCAACACGATTTCCCCGAACAATTCAGCCAAGTCGAATTCCTCGGGCCTGGGAACCGCCGCAGCGCTCTTTAGCTGTTCGATCGCCTCGAAGACCCGTTTCAGATTGTCTACATAATTCTTGGTTCTGGACTGGCCGTAATCAGGAATTTCGCGCGACGCGGCGGCCGCGATCAATCCGACGGGAGACGCGATTTCGTGAAGTATCTGCCCCGTGACTTCCTCGGTGACTTTGTTCCGGATTTGCGCCCGGATATCCGGGGGTATTTCGAATTCCTCCGCGGCGTTTTCCGGTGCGGGCAGCGCGGAACTCGACGCTCGCTTGATGGCAAGCTCAAGACCAGTGCGCACATAGGAAACGGTTTCGTCCCTCAAGGCAGCACGCAGTGCCTGAAGATCGGCGGAGTTGATGTTGCGCGCGAGAAAGCGCGCAGCCTTCAGCCGGTCGTGTGCCGAACCGGACGAAAGCCCCTCAAGTGCTTCGTCTCGCGTCATGACTTGTCATGACGGCTGTAAAATGTCGCACGCCGTTTGAAGGCGTCCGCGCCACCCTCCATGACGGTTGTTATCGAATTAACGACGGGCGGATCGTCAAGATTCGACGCGAGTACTGGAAACCCGCGCCTTCCGTCGGAGCCAAGCTGGATAACCCAATCCGCATTCCCGAGAACGGGAATATTCGCGTTATGCGTTGAGAAAATGATCTGGCTGTCCGGCCCCCTCGCAAGCACGGAAGCGATCAGGGTATCGGTGATGAACGCGTTGTCGATATGATCCTCGGGCTGATCGACGATGAGAACACGTTCGGTTTGCCGCAGGACCAGGGGGAGTACCACGGCGCACCGCTGCCCGGTGGACAGTTCGGCGATACCCTTGTAATCGGTGCCATCCAGAAGCTGCAACGCGACGGTATCCTCTACTGTGACCGTCGCCAGCGCACCGAGATCGCGATCGCGCAACTGGGCTAGTGCGCGTACGGCCCGGTCTTTCTTGATCCCGGTGGCTTCGGCGATGAGATCAAAATCATTCGTATCCGCCGCTTCGAGCAATTCACGCGGGCTCACGCAGGCGGCAATTGTCGGGGAAAGCTCGTTGTAGCGCAGCCCGCTGCCGCGCAGCGCGTCGGCTATGGCGGCTGCATAGGCTTCGAACTGTCCAGCGCGTGAGACATTCACACGAATACGCGGTCCGAGTGTTTCGGTCAGCTCGGTCGCCACAGCGTTGCGCGCACTAAAACGTTGTTCCCTGATCGAGTCCAGTCGGTCCAGAGCGACATTGCGCTGCGCAACAAGGGTATTGAGCGCCTTTCGCCTCTCGGCCAGTAAAGTTTTGAGCGAGTCCAGCTGCGCCTTGCGCTCCCGGAGTTGCTGTCCCTGACGGACGATCGCGCCCGCTCCCTCCTGCAAAGTCTCTATCTCCTTGCGCAGTTGCCTGGCGTGATTTTCGATACTGAGCTTGCTGTCCTGAGATGTTCGAAGATGCAACTCAGCTTCAGACACTGCGGTCTTCAATTCCTGGATTGCCTTGTCGAGGTAATCCCTCGCGCGTTCGACGCTCGCGCGACATTTCGCCAGCGGGTCATCGCCGGCGGCTTCCGGCCAAGGTTCAATAGTGGGCGGTGCAGATGAAAGCGACGAAAGTGAAGACAGCCACCTAGATACGGATTGGTGAAAACGCTCAATTGCGCCGCCGCCGACGGCCGACGCGGCGATATTGGCGGAGATCGCGTCAAGTTTCTTCTTCTTCTCGTTGGCTTCGGCGGAAACTTTGGTCAGTTTTTGTTCTTGTGGAGCAAGCTCGGCGATTTGCTTGTCGAGCGCGGGAATTTCTTCGATTTGGCCCGAGAGTTCGTCTATCTCGCGACGCAATGCTTCGGCCTCGGCCGTCAGGGAATGCACTTCGGAACCGGCCGCGGATTCCTGAGCCTCCGTATCCTCTTGGTCGCCACCGAAACTGTCGAGCAACCGAATTCGGCCCTGCGCCCGGAGACCAATGGTTTCGATTTCAGTTTGTGAAAATAGGATCGGGAAAGCATACGGCCCCGATGCGCGGGGGGAATCATCGGAAGCCGTGCGCGTGACAAGGATTTCGTGCTCACCATTG
>JAPOVX010000016.1:0-1182 GCA_026707935.1 Paracoccaceae bacterium | reverse complement strand
CAGAATGGAAAGCGCGTGATCCAAGCTTCGTTTCGCCGATTCCGACGTATACCCCTGCACGCCGAGGCAAAACCGGACAAGCTCTATAAGCGAGGTCTTCCCGGTTCCGCGCTCGCCGATAATGACGTTGAGGCCCAGAGCAAACGACACGTCGAGGCCGTCGAGGAAGCCTTCTTCTATCTGGACGCGTTCAATTCGCATGGTGAAGCCTCGTTACAGACTTGGGCGGGATGAAGTGTCCTTTCCGCATCACACGCCTCCATTCGACAACTGCGAGGCTTCCGTAACGATGCGGTACCCGCGTTGCCCCATCTCCAGCGTGTTCCTGAAGTGCTTTCGGCCGCAGAGAATCTTGCGCTTCCCATCGGGGCGCAATTTGTCGAGATCGAGCGTGCCCTTGGTTTCGCGGACAAGATAGAGCAGGTCGTCATCGCCCTCGGGGTTCTCCATGACGATCGCCCAGTCGGGGTTATACGCGCCAATAGGCGTCGCGACGGTGAACCAGGACGGAAGTTTGATATACAGTTTCACATCCCGGCGCTTTTCCAGCGCTTCGATAAACGGCTTCGCGATGGTTTTGGAATCGAAGGGGACAGCGTCATAGATATGGGTGCCGCCCGCTCCGTTATTCTCTGTGCTCGGTACGATGAAATCCGCCCAGGTCTCGATTTCCGATTCGAACAGCGTCATTTCGTACCAATCGTCGAGCTTTTCGTAGCGAATGCCCTCCACGAGCTTGCCAGCAGGTTGCGAAAAAAACAACGATCAAAATGGAATCGAGGACTCCAGGTCATGCTCAAGGAAATGTTGTGCCTTGAGGCGGGTGCCGTCCGAACGCCAACCCTCATGGCTTCTGCCATATGCCCGTGCCTGGTTCCATTTGTCACCTGCTGTCACCTGCTCCGCGGGCCGCAACATTCATTCATTGGTCCGGGAGGGATTGTGAAGCATGAAGTTGGCGGGAATTCGGACGTGAGACCAGGGGCGCGTACCTGCTGCGCACGAATGCCGTTCCCGATATCACCTGTTTGCGCAAGTTCGCGGCGGTTATTCCGGTTACCCGACCATTTCGCTGCGCTCTTTTTCTGCGTTCTCGAGGCCCGGGCGCTCAATGGATGCCGACGGCGGTGGATTTCAGTCGGATCAGTTGAATTGCCCCTGAAAGAGCCGACAGAGGCATGA
>JAPOVX010000153.1:9970-81353 GCA_026707935.1 Paracoccaceae bacterium | reverse complement strand
ACCGTCGGCGCAGCGCTTTCATCCACAGGCGTTGCAGCCTGCGACGGAACACGCGTGTGAACCGGACCGCCGAAAACCCAACCCGAATCAAATGCCCCGGCCCGAAACCGAATTCTTCTCCGCTGCGATTCACAGGTCCTGACAACAGCCAGGGAACATTGACCGGGGGGTGCTGGCGAGTGTCACGCCTTTCTCCGATCCAATGCCAACAGCAAGGGGGGCAACAGCAAGAAATCGACGATGATCCCCAGGACGACCATCATCGTGACCATCCAGCCCAGGACCCAAACGCCCTCATAACCGGAAAATGCGAATACGATGAAGCCTGCCGTCAGCACCGCGCTTGTCGTGAATAGCGCATGTCCCGTCGTCCGGAAGGCATAACGGACGGCATCGCTGCCGAGGAGGCCGTCACGGCGACCCCTGAGGTACTTGGTCATGAAATGAATCGTGTCATCCACAATGATCCCGAAGGCAATGATCGTTGTAATCGTTGCTGCGAGGCTGACCTGACCAATCACGTAGCCCCAAAGACCGAACACCAGAGCCGGCGGCAGGAAATTCGGCACGAGGCTGATCAGGCCAAGCCGCAAGCTCCTGAAAACCCAGATCAGAATCGCGGAAATCAGTGCCATGCCGATCATCGTGCCGCGCAGCATGCTTTCCAGGTTACGCTGGGTGAGATAGGCGAAGACGACGCTGAGCCCCGATGCCCGATCCGTGAGGCCGGGCGTGTTGGCCTTGACCCAGGACAGCGCACGCCGGTCGATGTCGCGCAAATATCGGACTGGCAGGTCAGCGAGCGTCACCGTCATCCGTGTCGCCGATTTGGCGATGTCGATGCGATCGTTCAAGTCGCCGCCGAACGGGATGGAGAGCTCGTAGAGCAACAGGTATTGCGCGGCGAGTTCGCTATCGTCAGGCAGGCGATAGTGGGCCGGGTCGTCGCCATGCATGTTCCTATTCAGGCGTTTCATGATGTCGGTAAACGCCTGGACGTGGGTTACCTCGGGCTGATTGCGGGTCCAGTCGGCGAATGCCTCGACCTTTCGCAGGTAATCGGGATCGGTGATGGCACCTTCTTTTCCTGCTTCCAGAGAGTATTCAAGCGTGTTCAGGCCTGTCAGATTCTTGATGATGAAATCCGTGTCCCGCCGGAACTGGTAGCGCTCGTCGAATGCCTTCGTCCAGTCGTCGCTGAACTCGTTGCGGGGGATACCGGCAATCGCCGCAACCGAGAGGATGAGGCCGGACCAGAGCAGTATCTTGCGGCGATTCACGACGAAAGAACCGAAGCGTTCGAAAAAGGGGGGGTGTTCCGAACGGAGAATACGTGACCGCAATGGCAGGATCGACAGCATCGCGGGCAGCAAGGTCATGGAATAGACGTAAATGGACAGCATCCCGAACGCCGACAGATTTCCCATGACCTGAACCGGCGGCGAATCGGAACTGTTCAGGCTCAGGAAGCCGATCATGGTCGTGGCCAAGGTCAGAAATACCGGCCATGCATTGCCGTGCAGCGCATCCGCCACCGCCGCCTGCCGGTCCAGGCCCCGGCCCATGGCCAGCAAGACCGCGGTAATGATGTGGATCGAGTGGGCGACCGCAAGCACCATCACGACAACTGGCACGGCGGATGTAAGGGGACTCAGCACCAAGCCGGTCCAGCCGGCGAATCCGATCGTGGTCAGGATGCCGAAAAGCATCATGACCACTATGGCTACGACACCGTACAAGGAGCGCAGCAACAGGGCCGTGCCGACGAGAATCAGCAGGAACCCGATCGGCAAGGTGGACTGCACGCCATCTTCCATGGCGGCGGCAGTGGTGCGGTTCAGGATGACATCGCCGGTAAGGTAGAAACCGAGATCCGGGTGACGCGCGCGGGTCTCCTCGAGAACGGCGTGCAGATAGTCGGGAACCTCGGTCACCAGGGCGTTCTGGTCTTCGGTCTTGACGAAACTGACCGCCAGAGCGCCCACACGCCCGTCACGGGAAACCAGACGCCCGACGAGTTCCGGTTCGCTCAGCGCGACCTCCTCGATCCGCACGAGGTCATCATCGCTCAGAGTCCCGGCCCCATCGACCAGCGCTTCGACGATCAGGTCGTCGCCCTCGGCGTATGTGTGGTTGTAGTTCGTCAGCGAATCGATCCGAAGCGCGTGGGGCGTCTGCCACGCGTCCCGGGTCAGTTCCTCGACCGCGCCGAGCGTGGGCCTGGTGAACAGGGAACCTTCGCGGGGCGCGACAGCGATGAGCACCGTATTTGACGCTGCATATGTATCTTCCAGGGCGTTCAGCGCGGCAAGTTCGGGATTGTCCTTGCCGAGCAACTGACGGAAATCGTTCGCTACGATGACCCGGTTTCCTCCTGCCGCCATCGCCGTCATGAGCAGGACGGCGACCCCGATGACCCACCACCGGCGACGCAGAACGAAATCGACGTAGCGGTCTAGTTGCACGACCAGCGGCCAACGCAAACGTTGAATTTGGGAGGTCGCAGGGACCGGTCTTTCAGCTTCGACGAAATACCGTCGCCTGCGCGACGCTTGCTTCCCATTTGTCACGCGGTCCGCTGCAACAGGAATGCGGCGCAGTCCATGGCAGCGTCCACGCCGCTGCGCATGGCGCCGTTGGTCGAGGGAAGGCTCATATAGTCCCCAGCGAGGTACAGACCCTTGACGTCGGGGAGGATATTTCGACGCATCTCGTGAATGGCCGTCAGCACGCCTCCTTCCAGCGGTAGACGCCGAGCAACTCGGGCCGTTCGGGCATGGCGGGGAGGAACTTGCGAATTTCGGCGACGACCCGTTTCCCGATCTCGTCGTCGGTCAAAGGAAACATTTCTCTGGCTTCGTCCGCAATCACGAGCACGTGCAGCATGTTCCTGCCGTCCGGCACCGCCTTGGGCGCCCAAATCTTGATGTTGGACAGGGCCGACAGCCATGAACCTGAGTTTCGGGAGAAAGTGGCGGCAAAGGAGCCTTCGTACAGAATGTCCGGTTCAAGGCCGATGACCACGTTCAAGGCGGCCGAATAGTTGATCCGACCCATAACGTCCCTGATCCCGGACGGCAGGTCGGGCATGATTTTCGTCGCCACGGTGGCTGTGGTGGCGCAAATGACCGCATCGGCGTCCAGCATGTCTCCAGCTTCGGTGACGACCCCCTTTACCGCCCCCTCGGCAATGACAATGCGCTCCACGGGCGTGGAAATCCTCGTGTGTTTGGAACAGGCGTCGGCAAGCGCCGTGCAGAACGAACCGACACCCCTATCGGGGATGATCAGGTTGGAATGTGGATCGAAGGAAAACATCCAGAGAAGCGCCATGCCGCAGACGGCGCTCACCTGCTCCGGGTACGCGGTGGTGTAGCAATTGATGTCGTTTTGGGCGAGGTCGTTCAGAAAACCTTCCAAGCCATTCTCCTTGGCGAACTCGGTGAAATTCTGATTGCTATCCAAATCCAGGATTCCCGAGATATCTTCAGGATTGAAATCCTTGCTCCTTGGCTCGAGCATTCTGACAAATCGAAAGAACTGCCACAGGCTCCTGGGAGAAATTAATTGGAAGGAGAGAAGCGTTCTCGCCGTCAGGAATTTTTCCTTCAGTGAGCCGCCGCGAAATATGGGATGGAAGGCGCCGTTGCTGTAAACTTGGCCGCCCTTGGTGCGCGTAACCCGCCTCATGGGAACGCCGAGCTCCCCGGCAAGGCGCCGGGCGGTGTCATAGGACTCCAGGAACATCGTGGCCGCGGTGTCGATGAAATAGCCGCCGATCTCGTCGCCGCGCATGCGACCGCCAGCATGGTCCGCAGCTTCCAGCGCGGTGACCTGCACGTTGTCTTTCTGTTGGAGTAACGTGTATGTAGCCGCCAGACCTGCCGTGCCGGCGCCGACAACGATGACCTTTTTGTTTTCCGTCACGTTAGGTGAGTTCATTGCTGGTTCCGTAGGAGCGCGGCCGTGGCCGGCCGCAGAACGGACAGCGCCGCTCCTCCGTTTACCAGGGGCTCTGTTTCTCTGCGCGCACGTGATCGGGCATCCTGTAGCTGATCCCGTCCTTGTCGTATTGCGTCGCGTCGAAAATCTGCGTGAAGTCTTGCATTTGTATCAGCCGGTTCCCGGTCAACAATCTGGTGATGCGTGCTTTCGTCCGGAAATAGAGGAGAACCAGGAATCTGATTCTGAGCGTATTCGGATAACCGTATCGATCCGCCAACTCATTGCCGATAAGCGCCCGCGAAAGCCGGTAAGCATACATCTGAAACGATTTCCTTTCCGTATCGGATTGTACCTTCGCCATGGCCGGAATGGCCTTGAATACCGCGTTCGCCACCCCGATTGCGTCTTCGTCGGGCGGCGGCTCGCACAGATGACCGATTTCGTAAATCTGTCTTGCCTCGGCCTCGCTGGTAAAGAGAATGGCTTCGGGCACACCCAGGATATGACCGACGTAGCGCCAGATCTTGACGATGCTCTCCCTTTCTTCCCGGCTGATGACCGAGCCCATCGAGGCAGCATGCTCAAACTGGCGTATCGAGAATGTATAGAGCGCGATCCCGCCTAAATGGGCCGCGCTCAGCGGCGTTCCCCAGCTTGCGTGATCCCAAGCATCTGATTCGGCCATAAATTTCCTCATCCGGGCATGGACGAAACGGATTCTCATGGAAACCTTCCACCCATCGCCGTCCCGCAGCAAACCGCCAGGGTAATAGGTTTCGACCATATGACGGTTGTTTTGCCGGAGTCGTCTCTCGGCCCCCGGTCCCAGTCCCGTCACGCGCCCGCTGATGGAGAAGGGCTTGCTGACCAAGGTCGAGAAACCTTCCACCGCGCTTCCGATAGAATAGGCGATGAGCATGTTGCTCATGTTCCTGAAAAAAGCGCGTTGACCCGGCTTGAAGGCCTCGAAATCGACCCACTCCGGCACCTCCATGGTGTCGAAGAAATCCCGCAATACCTGCGGCGCCTGGCGCAGGACCGCGTCATCGTTTTGCTCCACGCCTGCGCGGATGAACCGATGCATGTCGGAAGGCGGCAGTTCGGAGAGCTCCTCCATTACCGGATCGAGTACGGGATCGCCGATAGTGGTATGCCGGATATAGTTGTCGGCGGCATCCGGATCGACGGCGCGCGCCCTGGCATATCCTTCGACGTACACTGATGGGGCGTTCAGCATGTCAATCCCATCGTCGGTAATGACCTGTTCCCGTCTGTCGTTTCCGCGCCTGCCGCCACAGGCCATCCAGCATCTGCTGCATGTCCCTGAACGCCCTGAACTCGTCCGGGAGATTCTTGACGCTTCGTACGATATCGAGGAGCGTCGCCAGACAACTGGAACAGGACTGCAGCGCAAGTTGGCCGATCATGCCCATCGTGCCTCGCGGCGTACGTCGCGCGGCAGCGGAAAGGGCAGTGCCAGACAGTTCGCTACTCCACACGGGCGGCAAGAGGTCAGGTGGTTGTGGTGAGGGTAAACTCCCGTGCTCCCCTCCTTCTTGCGCGCACCCACCGGCATGGACTTCCGGCTTTCCTTGCCTTCCTGCAAACCCGTCCCTTTTCATGTTCTACTCATCCCCCGCGACCAACTACCGGACCGCAGCGCTCCGAACGCCATCCGGGTCGACTCTCCTTCCGCAACGACAAAATGCGGATTCCCCTCGAACCGACCATGCCCAACGCCGCTGTTGCGGAGGCGTGCGGGCGTCCACACGCTTGTGCCGTCTCGGGATCGCGTAACGCCGATCCACACCACCGATAAAATAAGCTACAATCATGAAGGTTTCTATAAAATATATATGTAAATAACGATTAATATGATGTCGAATTAATTAATATTACGTCCATTTGGCGTTGTCGCTCCGGACGGCGGCCACGGCGATCGCGAACCAATTTTTCTGCTGGACTCCAGCAATCTCCCTGCCTTGCTCCAATCCGGAACTTCGGCTTCGGGAATCCGCCAGCCGCACCCGGAATTCCGGGCACGCGATATCACCCGGCGTCGGATCCGGAATTCTTGCGCCGCTTTCAATATCGGGCCTCAGGCGGCTTCAATGTATTGACGCCCTGACAAGGGAGCACATCATCTCCAGCCGCAGGCCCTGGCATGGCGCCTAGCCAAGCGATGACAGGCCGCACAAGCACGCGCAGTCGAACTTGTAGGCGTCCGCCTCGCAGTGATATTTGGGCGTCTCACGAATGGTTGCGATACTCGCCTGAACCATGGCGGGGAACTCTCCGATCCTTCTGAACTTCCGTTCGTGACTCTTTTCGCTGTATAGGTGGCAGGGATTTCGCCATTCATGGATGAGGGGAGTCGCGATGTCCGGGGCCAGGCCGCAAGTCGGCAAGTCATCATGAACATCGAAGCCTGCACAGCGCTCGTCGTGGGCCGCCGCTGGCTGACCGTCCTTTTGTCAGTGCTTGTCATCCTGGCTCTCGCCGCAGGAGCCCGGAACATCATTGTCGTCGACGTCGATGTTCGAAATCACTTTGGCCACGATGATCCGCACATCATCGCGCTCGAGCAGTTGGAAGACACCTATGCCCTCTCCGACTCGGCGCTCGTCGCCGTGGCGCCGAAAACCGGCACCATTTTCACGCGGGAGGCGCTCGTTGCCATCGAAGAACTGACCGAACGGCTTTGGCACACGCCTTACGTCACGCGTGTCGATTCAATCACGAACTATTCGCACAGCGAGGGCTTCGAGGACGAGTTGGTCGTCGAACCGCTTGTCGCAAACGCCGGTTCCCTGGGCGAAGACGACCTGGAGCGCATCGAGAGAATCGCGCTCGGAACCAGGGAAGTCGCGGGACGCTTCGTTTCCAGGGACGGTCGCGTTGCCGGGTTGGTCGTGAGCGTCACGCTTCCCGAGGACCGGGAACGCGGCAAGGAGGAGGTCACGGACTTCCTTGCCGCCACGATCGCCTCGTCGCGGGAGGAAAATCCGGCCATCGAGTACCATGTCACGGGTGAACTGCCCCTCAACCGCGCCATGCGCGATGCGATCAACGAAGAAACGGCTATCCTCGGCCCCATCGCGTTCGGGACAATGCTGCTCGTCGCTCTGCTCCTCCTGCGCTCGATCTGGGGAACGCTTGCAATTGCCCTGATGCTGATCGCCGTCATGCTGTCCGCGTTGGGTTTCACGGGCTGGACCGGCATGAAGCTGTTTGGTGAAAGCGGTGCGGCGCTGTTCGTCCTGATGGCGGTGACCGTTGCGCACTCGGTGCACATCATAGAGGGAGTGGCGGCAGGATTGAGGCAGGGCATGGACCGCAAGCAGGCGGCCATCCATTCCACGCAAGTCAACGCCTGGCCCGTATTCCTGACATCCGTTACAACCGCGATCGGCTTCCTCAGCCTGAATTTCGCCGAAATGCCGCCGTTCAAGGTCATGGGCAACATCGTGGCGTTCGGGGTGTTGTGCGCTTTCGTCTACGCCGTGACGCTCCTGCCGGCGATCCTGTCGATAATGCCCATGCGGGCCCGGCCTGTGCGCCACGGCAAGCTGGACTTCTTCGAACAGATCGGGCGGTTTGTCGTGTCATATCGCACGACCCTGCTCTGGTCCTTCGGCATTCTGATCATAGTCCTCGTTGCGGGCATCTCCCGGATTGAACTCAAGGAAAACTGGCTGGAACTCCTCGACGAAAGTTACGAGTTCCGGCGTTCAACGGATTTCATCAGCGAAAATTTCTCCGGCGTGGAAACCTACGAGTACTCGCTCAGTTCCGGGCGGGAAGACGGAATTACGGATCTCGAATACCTGGGCCAGGTCGATGCGTTCGCAGAGTGGTATCGTGCACAGCCGGAAGTGGCTCACGTCTTCGCGTTATCGGACGTCATGAAACGCCTGAACATGAACCTGCACGGAGACGATCCGGACTTCTACATTCTTCCGGACGACCCTGACCTGGCCGCACAGTACCTGTTGCTCTACGAATTTTCCCTGCCGGTCGGTCGTGACCTGAACAATCTCATCGATGTCGAACGTTCTTCGACACGTGTCACGGTCGTACTGAAGAGTCTGTCCACCCGCGAGAAGATCGATCTCGACGATCGTGCGCAGGCCTGGTTCCGGGAAAACGCCCCTGGCCTGGAAAGCCGTGCAACCGGCGTTTCCGTTGTCGGTGCCAATTCGATACAACGGAACATCAATGGCATGTTGGTCGGCACCTGCGTGGCAATGGCCATCGTCTCGCTGCTCCTGCTCCTGATTTTCAGAAGCGTGCGTCTTGGCCTGATCAGCCTGGTACCGAACTTCGTTCCCGCGGCCATGGCGATGGGACTGTGGGGGTACGTGGTTGGAGAGGTCGGCGTCGCGGCATCAGTCGTCACCGCCATAGCGTTCGGCATCATCGTCGACGACACGATCCATTTCATGACCAAGTACGTGAACTCGAGAAAGAACGGGCTGTTGCCGTCCGAATCCGTCCAATCCGCCTTTCGCACGGTGGGCAAGGCATTGTTCGCAACGACCATCGTATTCGCGTTGGGGTTCATGGTATTCGGAACGTCGGGGATGGCGACCAACCAGGCGCTCGGCCTGCTCGTGGGAATAACCGTCGTCGTTGCGCTCGTGGCAGATTTCCTGTTTCTCCCGCCGCTGCTGATGGCGCTTGACGGGACCAAGGAGACGAACGAGCAGATCAGGGAACGGCTGAACCGGTCGGACGAATAAAGCCCGAACACGCCATATCGCCATTACACAGGCAAGTATCCGTGATCGTCACCTGATCTGGACTCCGCTCCATCCCCGTCAGACGGGCAGTTCGCGTTTCTGCACAGCGATGCGAAACTTCAGTTTCCTCCTGGGTTTCATCGACAGGAACGGGCTGAACCGGAGCTTGTCGTTGGCCGGAGACACCTCCCGGTCAATTTCGTGCGCGATCATTGGCACGTTGAAAGCCAATTGATGGTCCCTCCACCGGGAGCCGAGGCACGTGTGCGTGCCCAGCCCCTACGGCCCATACCCGGGACAGCGTAGACCACTGCGTGGCGGAAGATAGCGGCCGATATCGAATGTGAAGGGATCCGGAAAGGCGTCCTCCCAGTCGTGCCGCACCCAAACAGGTGATGGATCTCGCGCAGACGCGGCATCTCGATGCTGTCCTTGTCTCCGAACTTTCCCGATGAGGGGGGTAGACACGGGATCTGCTCGAAACGCTGCACCGACTGGCGGGATGGAAGGTCTCGGTCGTCTCAATGAACGGCGCCATCTTCGAACGCGACACGTCACTTGGCCGGATGATGGCCACAAGTTGGTGGGGATCGCTCAAATCGAACGCGACCTGATCGGCGAGCACATGAAATCGGGGTTTGCCGGGGCGAAGGCGCGAGGAACGAAGTGACTGCTGGATCGCCCGTGACCACGGTATCAGCAAGAATACCGTCCTCGACGCGAAAAACGGCACAGGCAAGCGGGAAGGACGTGCATTCTCCCTCGTAGCATTCAGCATCAAATGCGCGGACAATCGCCCGTGAATGCGACGAGAGGCAAAGTCCAAATTGATAGAGTGTCATTTCGCCCGGAATCGGCCCCGCGTTTGCCCATTCTCCGGGCCACAACATGCGCGGGATCCACCGCGAAGTTTCGGGTGATGTAGCCGACGACCGCGGACGCCCTTCGCCAGGGCGGGGCATTGTTGTATTCCATGGTGTCCTTTGCATCGGTGTGGTCAATCCCGAATTCGAAGCGCCGGACGATGATTTCGAGCAGGAAAGTCCGGGCGAGGAGCACAAGACCGGGTGGTGGTTGCGCATGCCGCGTCGCAGTGCTGCCACGGTGAAGGAGCTCGAGTCGTCCGAAGAGATCCCCGCGTGCATCGGGCACCAAGCGGGAGAACCCTCCAATTCGCGCCAGCTTGCGGCTCAATCCTAACTGTGCGAATTTCGGAACAGGACATCGGACTATCCCGCGAAGGGACTCCTCGGAGCTTGCGCTTGCGAGTCGATTTGAGGGGTCAACTGTGTCCCGTCCTCCCGCAATGAACCAGGACTGGCGGGATTTTGGATCACATGTAAGCGCAGGAGAAATCGCGCCATGCGCCTCGGCAAACTGTCCAAAGGGCTGAAGGTCGCGTATGGCGGGTCGAACGTGGTCAGCCGCATGCGACACTTGGACGGCTGGATCGACAGGGCGTCTTCAGATGATATCGGCGTCAACAGTTACGACCATACCGAAACCGTGAGGGAATACTACGATCTTTGCAGCGAGTTCATGGTTTTCGGTTGGAGTGAATCGTTGCACTTCACGCCTCTGGCACCCGGAGAGAGTCTGGAGGAATCCCAGATTCGGCATCAGCGGCTGATGATCGCCAAACTGGAGCTGCAGGAGGGCATGGAGGTTGTCGATATCGGCTGCGGG
Organism: Paracoccaceae bacterium; assembly: GCA_026707935.1. Taxonomy (GTDB): domain Bacteria; phylum Pseudomonadota; class Alphaproteobacteria; order Rhodobacterales; family Rhodobacteraceae; genus JAPPHA01. Next base: position 70,980 of record JAPOVX010000153.1, on the reverse strand, counting down.
ATCGGTGCTCCGATGCGCCACGTCGTGCGCGAGGCAGGCGTCAGGGTCGTCGGGGTCAACAGCAATGAAATCCAGATCGAGAAGGCGAAGTCACTGAATGCCGAAGCGGGGCTGGAGCGCATGGTGGACTACGTTGCGTGCAGCTTCATGGACATGAGCTGCATCGAAGATTGCACGTTTGACCGGGGCTACGCCATCGAGTCAACGTGCCATGCGCCGGACAAGGCAGGCGCGTTCGCCGAGATTTACCGCGTGCTCAGGCCAGGAGCCCTTTTCTGGGGCCAGGAAATGTGCCTGACAGACAGGTTCGATCCCGACGATGCCAGGCATCGGGCCGTCAAGCGTGACCTGATGCACGGCATTGCACTCACGGAAATCGCAACCATGGACGAAGTCAACCGGGCGCTCGAAGCGGCGGGATTCAGGGTCGAGGAGGGGACCGACCTTGCTGTTGAGGAAGGCAACCCGGCCATCCCGTGGTATCGCCCCATGGAGAGGCGGTACGGAAACCTGGGTACCGCCCTGAGAAGGATACCGATAGGCCGCAAGGCATTCATCGGGGCATCGAGGCTGGCGGAGGCGGTGGGAGTGTTTCCGAAAGGATCAGCTGACGTCGTCAGGTTCATGGACCTGACCGCCGATGCCTATGTCGCGGGCGGCAGGGCCGGGATCTTCACTCCATTATACTGTTTCCTGGCTCGCAAACCTTCGTGACAGGCCGTCATTCCCGGGGGCCCGTGGCAATCCCGAAACGCTTCATGCGGCCAGTTCACGCCTCTGTTCGGCGACGCGGAATTTCAGTTTCTTGCTCGGTTTGAGCGACGGGAACGGGTCGAGCCGCAGCTTGGATTTGCTGGGGGAAACCTCCAGGATGAAGTAATGCGCTATCATCAGAACGTTGACGGCCAATTGGAAATCCATCCACCGGGAGCCGAGGCACCTGTGTGTGCCCAGCCCGTACGGCGCATAGCCGGGACCGCGGTGCTCATCGCGCGGAGGCAAATAGCGGTCGATTTCGAACGAGAACGGGTCCGGGAAAACGTCTTCCATGTAATGCGGAGCGGCCTGAGCAATGTGGAGCCTGGAGCCGACCGGTATTTCGAAACCCTCAAGGACGAACGAGTTCATCACATCCCGCATGGCAATCGGGACGATTGGGTACATTCGAAGGCATTCCATTATGAAGCGTGAGGTGACGTCCATTGAGGACGAGTTGAATTCCTGACCATCGGGATCGCCGTTCTCGAACAGGGCATCGGCTTCAGCCCGGATCCTTGCGTAGAGTTCGGGCTGCGAAGCCATGGAGTAAATCGCAAAGCTTAACGCATCGCCAAGGTACACGCTGGCAACCAGCGCCGCCGACAGGGCGAAACGCAGATTCGACTCCGGTACCAGCTGCGGATCGCTGGCGTGCAAGCTCAGCCAATCGTCTGCGAGGTCGCGCGGGCAACCGGACCTTTGGGCGGGCGTATGAACGCTCAGGACGCGTTCGAGCAACGTGTCGACAAGTTTCGACCTCCGTTTCATGCCCGGGGTATTGAGCATGAATTTCGGCAGGATCTTCGCGATATGGGTGTTGAGCGCACGTTCCTTGTAGGTTGTCAGATCGTCGACGATATCCTGCGAATCGACGCTGAGGAAGAGAGGCGACAATTGTCCGTTGACCATTTGGCGGCACAGCGGGGTTGCGGGGAATGAGTCGCCCACCGTCCACCTCGCCATGAATCTGCGAACCTGGTCGTAGAGTTGGTCCAGCTGGCTCTCCAGCCGGCCGCGCGAAAAAGCCGGTGCCATGGCCCTGCGAAGCCGAAAATGATCGGAGCCGTCGAGCGAGGGCAAGACGCCGGATGCACCATAGAGTTTCTCGAATTCGGCAAAATAATCCTTGGCTCTCAGGTACATCCGTCCGTGCCGCTGCGCCCAGTGGTTTATCTGGGGTCCGGCGAGGAAGATCATTGGCTTTTTGAAAGGCGGGCGAATCACGAACACCGCGCCATGACTCTTTTCAAGATCTGCAAAGAACGCAGGGAGGTTTCCTGTCCGCAAATGGGGATTGAGCAGGATCTCACGTAGCCCGACACGCGGAATATGCTTGGAAAGGACGAACCTTCGAAGCAGCGGGCTGGCAATGTTCTGTTCGACCGCGTCGGCTATGGATCGGCCGATCAGGTCCATCTTGCAGATGAACCTGATGCGCTCTTCCGCCGCATCATCGAGTTCGAAAATGAAGCGAAAGACGTCGCAAGTGTTGACAAGGCAAATGATAATGGCGTCCCTTGGATCCGGGATCGCGTCCGTGAAGATGACCTCGCTGATACGCGCCTTGACGAACTGACGTGCAGTGTCGTCCCGTGAGGTGTCGTGAAGTTCTGCGTACCGGTTGAGGGGAGCCAGAGTCCAGAAGTTGCCTTCATGGTGATTCAGGATCTTCAGATCGACGAGACGGTCCAGGGTGCTGTCGATGACCGCCTCCGCACGGACAGACAGCCGCTCGATCCAGTATTGGGTGTTCCGTTGATTAGGTTCATCCGCGATGCGCTTCAGAATGAGATCCAGCGCGGGATCGCCCGTTTCCGTCGCGTCCACCAGGAGCAGAGATTCCGGGTCCGTATCGACGCGCGAAAGCAGGGACAGTTCCGCAAGTACCGCACCGATGACAGCGCAGTTCAGGTTCCAGCCGGGCACCTGGTGAAAGTACCCGGTCTCCTCGTTGAGGAGCATCAGGAGGAGTTCTTCGGGCAAACTCAGCGGGTGGATCGCCAAACTCTTGGTCGTATCAGCCATCGGCCCTATCCCGCAAATTCCAACCCTTGGGTTGTAGAGCAGGGGAGAGTACGCAATAAACCATTGGTATTGCGAAACAAATGGTAAATGTAAGCGGGGCTCTCCTTGACGACAGATTGTAATTCTCCGAAACTCTCCTGTCAAACCCTGATGACCTTACCCAAAGACGTATCGACCGCGTCCGGATTTTAGGACGTCAGCGTTGCGCTGTCTTGTACGCCTGCTCTCGGGCCAGGTTGTAGAGTTCAAAACTTTGCACACTGCTTGATACCGGGAACTGCCCGCGCAGCGCGCCTCTTCGGCGAACTGAAGCCGTCGCTGGCAAGGTTCCGTGAAGTGGAACGTGACGCGATGACCGGTCGTCAACCCGGCGACGGCCGCGCGTTTCCCATTTTTCGGAAACGGGTCGCGCGGACGGGAAGAGAATCCGGTCGGCGCATGCGCGATCCGGGGTGCGCACCCGCCGAATCCGAATCCCGGCTCGGGCGATGGCGACGGTGACCGTTCTCCATGCGTGTGAACGTGATGGATACGTCGGTGGCCTCATGGATGGTGAAACCCGATCCACGGCAGGCACAACGGTCTCTATTGGCATCGGCGGGGAAATCTTCGCCGTCCACGATCGGTTCCGATGAAATGGCACACCGATCCGTCACGTGCCGGCCATGAACTCAGGCTTCCGGGTAGAACTGTTCGCAGTAGCGCCGATACTTGATGATCTCGCCGTCTGAACGGCAAAGGAGCGGTCGGGAGCGATACCGTTTTCGGCTCCAGATGACGACATCCTGCATGACATCCCGCATCTGGGCCGTGATGATGATCCTGTTCATGATCCTCGTACGCAGACCCACCGGAAGAAAGCGCATCCCGGCGATCGGCCGTTTCGGCCTGGCGAGTTTTCGGATCTGGCTCACAAGCGTCAATTCGATGAGTTTTCCGTCGATCGGCGTTGCAAGCACCCACAGCCGGGTTTGCATGTCGATCGAGTGTTCACGAATCTCGACGTAGGAATAGCCAAGCCCATGCACGTTTGTGACTGCCGATACATCATACCGGAAAAAGGTGATCCCTGCGATTGCCCGAGTCCGCTTGAAGTTGAAACAGCTCTTGAGCGAAGCGCCTTCGACCGATAGCGGGCTAACCCTTTTCACGCTGCCGTAACCGTGCACGTAACGGAGATGTCCGAGATCCACGGAGTTCTCGGTCGTCTCCTGGGGATGCCCCGAAAACCGGACGCTCCGGATTTCCATGCCGCTCCAGCCGGATTCTTCCCGGGGAAGAGGCGGCGGAAGGCGCCATTGCGGCGGCCTGCCGCCACAGCCCCACCAGGCAAAGACGAGACCCAGGAATTCATGCGTCTCGAACACCTTCAGCCTCGCAGTCCTGGGCGGTGGCGCGTAGGGTGTCGCGACACATTTTCCGGAAACATCGTATTCGAAACCGTGGAAAGGACAAACGAGGCAGCCGTTGCGCACCATCCCGCCGGCCTCTGGTCCCAGATCGGAACCGAGGTGCGGGCAGATTGCATCGGCCACGCAGACCTCCCCGTCCCCGTTGCACCAGACAACGATTTCCTCGCCGAGCCAGGTCTTTCGGATCAGCTTTTCTTTCTCGATGGTCTTGCGGCTGGCAATGAAATACCAGCCTTCGGGGAACGGAAACAGGAGGTCGGAACCGTTAAGATCGCCCGGGATTGAATTGAACTGTTCCGGTCTTTCCTGCTCTTCCTTGTCTTTGGACTCGCCTGTCCCCATGATCCCTTCGACGCGCTTTCCTTGCCGCGATTTCCGGCAGCACCTTAATGAATCCCGCGAATCAGTCAAAGGAGTAAAACGTCCGTACATCCATCGTCAGTGCAAGGGATCGGACCACGCGGATGTTCATTCAGGGAGGTCGCGCAAGTTCATGGTAGGGCACCGGCAACGGGTGGAACCGGGAATGGAATGATGCCAAGAAGAATTGCCATTGTCGGGGCGGGAATCTCGGGACTGGGCGTGGCCTGGTCACTGCATCATCACCCGGATCGTTTTGATTTTCGGTTATTCGAAGCGCAGGACCGGATCGGCGGCAACGCCGTCACGGCCGAAATGCCGCAAGACGACGGGACCTCGATTCCATTCGATATCTCCGTCACTGCCTGCATCCCGTCCGTCTACCACCACATGGTCCTGTTCATGCAACAACACGGCATTGAACTCGTTGATACCAGGTTCAGCTATAGCGTGAAGTACCGGGACGCGATCTACGCCCACGATTTCGACTCGGGCCTGAGGCGGCAGCTGCAGCCCGAAATCGAGAAATTCCAGAGACTCCTGCTGCGCCTGAAATGGTTTGGCCGTCTCAACCGATCAAGCTCGAGACTGCTCAATGCCCTCAACCCGTTCAACTACGTCAGCATGGGCGCGGTTCTCAACATGGGAGGGTTCTCCGGAGATTTCCGCTACAAGATACTGAAACCCATGTTCGTCAACTTTCTCATGGCCACCAACGTGTTCGACATGCCCGCGTCCATGTTCGCCCGGTACCTCGAATTCTTCGACATCGAATCCTCGACCCCGATGCGGACCTGGGACAGGGGCTCGCGCCGAATCTACGAAAACATGTCGGAAGCCTTTCGGGACAAGATCTACCTGGACCGACCGGTCCGCATGGTGCGCCGGCACCCGTCCCATGTCACCGTCGAGGACGAGAACGGACAGACGGAAACGTTCGATGACGTGGTCTTCGCATGCAATGCCAACCAGACGCTGATGATCCTGGACAGGCCGACCTTTCTGGAGAGAAGTCTCCTCTCCTCGATCCGCTACGACAGCGAGCTGCACAACCACACGGTCGTTCACTCGGACGCCTCCGTTCTACCGGAGAATGCCGCCCGGCCGCTCGCTTCACGAAGCAACCACATCGAGCAGTACGGTGCCAGGCCGGACAACTACGAGATCACCTACATCATGCACAATCAGCAGCCATGGGCGAAACGGTCGGACAAGCCTTGCCTCGTGACCTACAATCCGGTCAGCCGTATCGATGAATCCAAGATCGTCAGGACGTGTTGGTTCCAGCACGTCGTCCACGATGTGCGCCACGTCGCTTTTCTCATCCATCTATTCCGTTTTGTTCAGGGCAGGAGGCGGACATGGCATTGTGGCGCCCATACCCTGATCAACAGCCAGGAAACCTGTTTCGTATCCGGACTCGTCACGGCAAGGCAGATCGGAGCGGACTATCCGTTTCGGGATCCTGAGGCGAGGAAATGGTTCAACTATTACGGGCGCATGATGCATGGCTGGCGTTTCAGGAAAGCATGAACCAAGGCCGCCTCCGCCAATTCCTTCAAGGGTTTTCCGATGATTCTCGATTGTCGTTTTCATACAATCGTGATGCTGACCGATACGAAATGTCGGTCCTCACCGGGGCTAAAGCGTTCGGAACTTTCCGGGCTCGGCATCCTTTGGGAAAAGTGCCGCGCAGCTGACGAGTGTCAGCAGGAAGTTTTCGTCCCGACCGGCCCTCTTCGGCTTTACGCCATTGAATTCACTTTCCCGCCATCTGTCAGCCGCGCGAGGTTCAGCACCAGAGCTTCCGCATCAGCGCCAGGTTCTCGGGACTGTTGTCCTTCCGGACCAAGGCCGTTCTCTCCCGACGTCACATCCAGGACCCATTGGAGAGAATTTTGCACCGCCCGGTGCGCGCCGCCTTGAGGAAACGCTCCGGACCGAGCCTTTCGATGAGCAGGACGTAGCGGGTCTCCGTGATCTCGTTGGACTTGCCACCGGTCCGGCCAAGCGCCGGGAGCACCCGGGCGGCGAAGGCGTTGACGACGTGCAGCGGCGAAATGCGGCCACCGCTTCGGCCCGTTTACGAGTAGATCACGTGCAGGCCTTGTGACGCCCTGCCGTTCCATTCATGCGTACGGTCCATCATGTGTCCTGCGGCACGAACGCCATGACCTGGACGGTCGGGGTCCGGCCGGGCGACATGCCGTGCGCCAGACAAGGGACTCTCATGACTGGCTTGCGCGCAGCAGGGCCTCCAGCACCGTCTCGTCTGGCACATGGATTTCGTGGCGCGGTTCGGGATACTGACCCGAATTCACATCGGCCAAAAATCTTTGGAATGCCTCGACACGCATGATCTGGAGTCGGTCCTCCTCTGCGGCCAGGTCCGCATAAGTCTTGGAATGACGCGGGTAATGGCCACGATTGGTTCCCAGAACGTCGCAGCTGAACAGGTATTGGGTGTCGCAGACCGATCCGCAGCCCATGCCTTCGGTAATCAGCGAAGTATTGCGCGTTACGAAGTCGGCGACTTCGACCGGAACGAGTTCCATCTCGACCAGGCACGCCCCCGCGTTTTCAAGGTCCTTGACCTTGCGGTAGATTGCAACCGCTTCGTCTGCGCTCTTTCCGACCGAGCGAACACCGGTCCAGGTGGCCCAGCGCGGGACGTAACCCACATGCCCGGATACCGGAATCCCTTCCCTGGCCATCGCTTCGACGATACGGAGTGATCCCGCGAAGTAAATCGCGTCGGCGCCGCGTTCGATTGCATCAAAGCCTTCCCGGATCGCGCTCGACTCGTCATGGAGTGTTCCCTGCTCATGGCCGGCCTGCAGGAAGACGCCCGGGGCGGCTGCACGAATGCCCGGCAGTTTCGCATCGACTTCGCCGGTGAACATTTCGATGCCCGCCGCGCATGCGGCGGCGGCTTCATCGGCACTGTCGACATGCATGGTGACAATCTGGCGCTTACCCTTGAATGCGCGCAGGTCTGCGACGGTCGGACGATCGATCATGACGGTCACGTCTTCGCCATCGATCGTTCGCGGCGAAGTTTTATCCGCTCGCGCATGCGCACGTCGCCCTCTTCGGTGCCGTCGTGCCAGGTTCCCGCCCACTTGTCCCACGGAATCAGCCCGTCGGCGTAATTCACTTCGAAATACTTGTGATGGAGGTAGTGCGCGTAGGCATGCGTGTTCATCGCCTTCTCGTCGCCGACGACCATCTTGTCGAATCCTATGTGGCCGATTACGGCACCAAGGCCAGCAATGTGAAGGTGATAGATCGCAAGCAACGGGTGTGACGGCACGATGAGATGGATCAGTGAACCCGAGAAGTAGATCAGGTGCTCCACCGGATGCATGCTGAGCGACGACCACGGGCTTGGATTGACCGCCTTGTGGTGGACGGAATGCACATGCTTGTAGAGGAATGGCGAATGGATCATCCGATGCGTGAAATAGAAATGCGCTTCGTGAATGACGACCATGACCAGCCCGAGGCAGATCAGTCCCCAGGGATTGTCGGCAAAGGTCGTCCAAAAACCCCAGCCATTCGCATATGCCCAGAGCATCAGGACCTCGTAGGCCGTCCACATGGGCACTCCGGTTCCGAACGTGCGGATCATGTTGTCGATGTTCTGCGACGAGAACATGAACACGTTCGAGCGGGTTTCCTTGGGCCACCTGGGATTGTACTTGAACTGGTTGCCTTGAGCGCGTTGGATATAGAGGCGCAGTTCGAACGCACCGTGCAACAGAAACAGCGCGACCGAGTTACGGACCAGTATATAGGCCACCCAGCCCCATTCGAGCGTTTTCATCGTCTCGACGTCCGGGGTCAGGTAGAACCAGAAAATGCAGCCGGTCAGAAAGAAAAGGCCGTTCCAGGGATAGAAGTAGTGCGGCAGCCACTTGACGACCTTCAGCATGCTCCAGGGCGAGGCGAGAAGAGGTGAAGGCTTGATCGGATCCCTGGGCCGCCAGTGATCGCGTTTGTCACGGGTGCCGAATTGCAGATCGTCCATGGTTGTTCTCCCGTAACTCGCGAAATCGAGTGGACAGAATTGCCCCCAATTTCGCATGATGACGGCTGAAATCGCCGTCGAAGATGATTAACGTCACGACATGGTGCCTGAACTCGCTGCAGGGCTCTCCAGCCTGGCCCCGACGTCCGAAGCCGCGTACCGAATGTCCGGCAACCCGACCTAATCATCACGGTTTCCGGTCTAAGCCTGAACTGCTGGCGTGAACCTGCCACGTTTCAAGTATGTACAGTTCCTCGAGGATGTCGATGGTCCAATGCGCGTGTCGGAATGATGATATTGACGGCGTCGGGTGAATCATCTGCCGCAAATGGCTGCAGTCTTTGACTTGCGGTCACACGACCTTCACCTTCATGGCGCCGAGACCAGCAACCTCGACTTCCATGACGTTGCCCCTGTCGACCGAGTCAACACCCGCCGGTGTGCCGGACAGGATGACGTCGCCGCCGGCAAGTTCGAAGTATTCCGAGAGATATGAGATCATCTCGGGCACCTTCCAGATCATCTGTTTGAGATCGCCCTCCTGGCGAAGTTCTCCGTCGACTTTCAACGTGATTCTGCCGGAGGACAGGTGCCCGACCAACGAAACCGGATGGATGGGACCGACTGGCGCGGACCGCTCGAATGCCTTTCCAATTTCCCATGGCCGGCCGAGTTTCTTTTGCCCACCCTGGAGGTCGCGGCGGGTCATGTCGAGCGATAATGCATAGCCGAATACGTGGTCGAGGGCACTTTCGACCGATATATCCGATCCCCCCGACTTCAGCATGACGGCCAACTCGGCTTCATGGTGTACGTCCGAGGAACGTGGCGGATAGGGAAACTCGCCGGAAGGGTCCAGGTTGTCGGGATTTTTTTGAAAAAAGAAGGGCGGTTCACGATCCGGATTGTGCCCCATCTCGATGGCGTGAGCGGCGTAGTTTCGCCCGATGCAGTAGACACGACGGACCGGGAACCGCGTTTCAAGGCCGACTACCGGCAGTCCGACTACCGGCGGCTGCCGGAACGCGAATGATGTCATGCGTGCCTCCGTTCATGATCGGTAGCGGCGGTGCTAGCCCGCGGACCGACGCCGGCTCTATCGCAAAATTCCCGGGAAACCAATCGCCCTTGCCAATCCCTTTTGGTCGATCTATGGTAGATCAATTGCGTATATTGGTCAACCAATTTAGGAGTCCACGCAATGTTTGCGAGGCCTGAAACGACAGACCGGGAAGACGCTCTTGCGACGCTCAAGGCATTCATAGCGGCGGGCCAATACAATCCGGGCGACCGGTTGCCGCCAGAACGTGACCTGATCGTAAGCCTCGGCATGACCCGCACGAGATTGCGTCAGGCTCTTGAGGCCTTGGAGTACGAAGGGAGAATCTGGCGCCACGTCGGGAAGGGAACATTCCTGGCAGTCAACGGTGCCGACCGTCTGGCGGACCTCAGCAGGAAGGTTACGCCGGTGCAGATGATGCGTGCGAGATTGTCACTGGAGCCGGCACTTGCGCAGGAAGCGGCAATCAATGCGTCCGGGGAGGCCTTGACGACAATCAGGCGGAGCCAGGCAAGGGCGGAATTGGCAGCGAGTTGGGAGGAATACGAGGCACGCGACGACCTGTTTCATCGTGCCGTGGCGGAAGCCACGGGAAACGTGTTGCTCCTGTCACTCTTCGACAGGCTCAACCAGGTTCGCCGCGCAGTAGCCTGGAGCACAGTCGTTCGAGATTCCGAACGACCTTCACCCAATCATCCAAGTTTTGCGGAACATGACCGGATCGCTTCCGCGATCGAGTTGCGCCATCCGACGTCTGCCTTCTCCGCAATGCGTGACCACCTGGGTTCGGTCTCGGCCCGTTTATTCGGCGAGGTGTGATGGCGGTACACTGAAACAGACCGCCGAGCCGTTGAAAAACACGGCAAAAAGTAGCATGACAACAACGAGGAGATATCGAAATGAAGAAATTCCTGATAAAGGCAGGCTTGGCAACGATCCTGCCGATTTCGATCGCGCTTTCCGCACCAGCCGTGCAGGCGGATACGATCCGCATCGCGCTGGGCGAGACGCCGTCGGACGAACTCGCGGCATTCTTTATCGCGCTCGACCGGGCAAAGGCCAATGGCCTCGACTACGAGTGGACCGCCTTCTCGGACGAGGAGTTGGCCATTCAGGCGGTGCTGAGCGGTCAGATGGAAATCGGCTTCGGTACGCCGTATGCAGCAATGCAGCGGGCGAAAGCACCGGTGCGGATTATCTTCCAGCTCTCGAAGCTGAAGTTCTTCCCCGTGACGACCATGAAATACAGCAAGCTTGAGGATTTGGACGGTGAACCGATCCTGCTGCACTCGCGTGGCGGCGGAACGGATTCGATTGCCAACGTCATCGAGAGCGAGACCGGCATCAAGTTCGGCGAACGTTCCTACGTCCCGGGTTCGGCGAACCGTGTCGTCGCGCTCGTGGCGGGCCAGGCGGACGCGACCATCATCGATCTTTCAAACAAGAACAAGGTGATGCGTCAGCACGGCGACAAGTTCAACGTGTTGCCCATGTTCGACGTCGAAGCTTCGGACGAAGCCCTCTTTGCCAATCTCGACTGGATCAAGGCCAACGAAGACCAGGTTCAGATCTTTGTCGACGCACTCCTCAGCGTCTGGCAGGAAATGAACGCCGACCCGACAATGGTCCGGCGGGAGACAAATCCGGAAGGTCCGATCGGTCAACTGCCCAAGGAAATCCTTGACAGTCTCGACAATTTCTATGCCGACGCAGTCGCGGGCGGGCTGTACGACCCGAACGGCGGCGGCCGGAAAGCAGCGATGGCCGACCTGGAGTGGTACAGCAATGCGGGCCAGCTCGAAGGCGATCCATCAACCCTCAAGATCGAGGACTTCTGGTACATGGCGCCGCTGGACGCTGCCATGAACTGAACAATTCGGGGCGGTGTCCGCGAGGGCACCGCCTCCGGGAAATTTTGCAGATGATGACGATGAACAGGTCCCTGTCACTCAAGCTTCTCTCAGGAGTCATTGTCTTCGGCGCCTGGGAAATCGCCGGGCACATTCCTGTCAGTTACGGCTTCCCCACGTTCTTAGAGTCAATGGCGGCGCTTGTCGCCATGGCAATTGACGGCTCGCTTTTCCACGCCTACATTGACACGCTCCGACCGCTCGCCGTCGGACTGCTGATCTCTGCTTTTCTCGGGATTGCCCTTGGCCTCTGGATCGGGCTCAGTTCCTGGTTCGACTGGCTGTTCCTGCCGATTTTCATCGTCATGCAGGCCGCACCGCTCGCCGCTCTCATCCCGCTCCTGGTGATGGTGTACGGGATCGGGCTGACATCGAAAGTTTTCGTTGTCTGCATCATGGCGATGCCCGTCATCGTCCTGAACACGGCGGGCGCTGTACGCAATACGCCAACGAACCTGAAGGAAATGGGATACTCCTTTCTCGGCTCGGAGAGGGACATTATCCTGAAGGTCATCATTCCGTCCGCTTCGCCGATCATATTCTCCGGCCTGCGCCTCGGCACATCCGCCGGATTCATCGGTGCGATCCTGTCCGAACTCAAGATCACGCCGACCGGGATCGGGGACATCATCACGTACAGCCGCTCGATTGCCGACTACGCGAGCATGTATGCCGCCATCTTTTCCATCATCCTGCTCGCCGTGTGCTTTCTGAATCTCCTGGAACGAATCGAACACGTTCTCTTCGAAGGAAACGACCGTGGATACGCGTCAGACTAGGAACGGGGCCGAAGTGGCCGCCGCGCCATTGACAGCGGTCTCGGCGCGAAACATCTCGAAGACCTATGGCGAGGTGGAAGCACTCAGGAATCTGACCCTGGAATTCCCGCACGGGCAACTCACGTCGCTGCTCGGGCCCTCGGGATGCGGAAAGACGACGCTCCTGAAAATCATAGCCGGGCTCCTGGAGCCCACGTCGGGAGAAGTCGAGGTCAACGGCCGTCCCGTGACAGGGCCTGGCCCGGACCGTGCATTCGTGTTCCAGGACTTTGCCCTGTTGCCATGGGCAAACGTGCTGCGAAACGTCGCCTTCGGGCTTGAACTCCGGGGCGTTGGAGTGTCGGAGCGTGAAGGGATTGCGGAGAAATATATCCGTAACGTCGGCCTGGCAGGTTTTGAAAAGAGCTACCCGCACGAGTTGTCTGGCGGCATGCGCCAACGTGTGGGACTCGCACGCGCCCTCGCCGTAGACAGCGAGGTTCTCCTGATGGACGAACCGTTTTCGGCAGTCGACGAACAGACCCGCCGAAAGTTCCAGGAGGATCTCCTCGATCTCGTTGCGGAGGAGAACAAGACGTTTCTCTTCGTCACCCATTCCATCGAGGAGGCGGTCTATGTTTCGGACCAGATTGCCATTCTGTTGCCGCGCCCGAGCCGCGTATCGGAGATAATCAGGCCAAAAGGCCTCCGTAACAAGGACGTTGCCGATATCCGGCGCGATCCCGAGTACCTGGATATCGTCGACCAGATCTGGGCGTCGCTCCGGAATTACGTGGAGTAAGCGATGATCGTCCTTGGATATCGACTTCCGGGCATGTCTTCGCTCATCCTCTGGGGGTTGCTCTGGGAGGCCGTCGGGCAAAGCGGACTGACGTTTTTCCTGCCGCCGTTGTCGGAGGTTCTTGCGACACTCTACGAGATATTCGGCACGCCGGCATTCCAGAAGGCGCTTTCGGAGACGGCGCGGGCATTCCTCGCAGGCGTGTTTTCTGCGGTCGTGATCGGAATTCCGGTGGGCATTCTCATGGGCAAGAACCGGCTGATCGACGAACTGCTGTTACCGTGGGTCAACATCTTTCTCAGCGCGCCATTGACCGCCCTCGTCCCGGTCCTGATGGTGTTGTTCGGTTTCGGCATGAAGTCGATCATCATCACGACCGCACTGTTCGGGATCTGGATCATCATACTGAATGCGCGCGCCGGCGTGATGCAGATCAACCGTTCGCTGGTGGACATGGCGCTCAGCTTCGGCGCATCGCCATGGGATGCGTTCACCAAGATCTACTTCTGGGCCGCACTTCCGGAAATCCTCGGAGGTGTGAGGATTGGCGTGATTCGCGCGGTGAAGGGCGTGATCATCGGCCAGCTCCTCATCTCGATCGTCGGCTTCGGGGCCTTGTTCGAACTGTATTCGGCAAATTTCCTGATGTCCCATTTCTGGGCGGTGCTGATCGTGCTGTTCGCGCTCGCTTTCACGATCTCCGAGGCGCTTGCTGCTCTGGAACGGCGCCTGTCTTATTACGCTGCCAAGCGTTAGGCGGATATTGCCCAGCGGCGTTGCCGAACAGCCTTATCATTGACCCGGCCATCCTGAAGAACCTGTCCGCGTACTTTTGGCAGCCGCAATCGGTCGGCAGAGAGTGTCCTGATTCGATTGTTCAAGAGCATCACCGGTGCCTGAACGCGTGGCTCCCGCCCGTGCCGGCGCAATTCGCCATTCACCACCTCATCCACGCACCCGTCACTCAACGTCCATGAACCCGTTCCCTGCGAAAATTTCGCGGTAGGCGGCTTCAATGTGATTCGTCTCGGCGTCCTTGAGCATGGCAAATTCCTTCCTGCGCGCCCTCGCCGAAAGTTGCCCGTTGTTTTGATGCAAGAAACGGAACAGGAGGTCGATCTTGCGGCCCGGCATGTCAAACATGTCATCCACCCTTGCGCTAAACCGGTCGTATCGCCGCAGAAAGTCTGCCTCGCGGGGAAGGTCCACGTCGATGGTCTTCTGCACGCAGCCATAAAGAAACTCGGCGTGAGGCGTGGCATCGAAAAAACGGTAGAAATCACCCGTATCGTTCGTGACTTCGACATTGAAGCTGCTGGTTGGCTTCCATTCGATCAGTGGCAAGAGTCTTGCAGAATAGCTTTCCAAGACATCGCGATATTCATCGATCCGTTCCAGAATGGCCGACGAGATGGGAAAGACGACGCCTGGTGGATTGAAACCGCGTTGAGTCAGAACATGATGGAACAGATACCGATGCAAACGGCCATTTCCGTCTTCGAACGGATGGATGTAGACAAATCCGAATGCCAGCGCACCGGCCGCGATAACCGGGTCCACTGACCGTGACTGACCACATGCAAACGCAACCATGCCGCCAATCAGTGTGTCGAGGTCCTCATGGCGGGCGCTGACATGATCGGGCAATGGCATCCTGCTTTCGCGATCATGCGTGCCCACGAATCCGCCGTCGCGCCGGAAGCCCATTTTGATGAACCGCTCATCCCCTATGACAATTTGCTGTAGCCGCAGCAGTTCGTCCTGGTCGAGTTCGAGTTGTCCTGCCTCGCCAATGGCGCGGCCCCAACGTTGAATGCGACCCTGCGGTGGGCGCTCGCCCTCTATGGCGAAGCTCGATCGAGAATCCTTCAGGAGGAGAAAGGCGGCGGTTCGCGCCAACAGAGCGCGCGGTACCGCGTCGACGGCCCCTCGCGCCTTCGCGGCAAGGTCCAGATCGCAAAACGCCTGAAGTTCAGCGGTGCGAAACACGAGCGGACAAAAGTCTGGATTGCCCGGAAGGTTGTTCCTTATCCGATGCCGTGAGGAATTGGTGCTATCCGCTCCGAATTGCATGCGATCATCAAGGACAGGGACATATCGGCCACCATTGGCATCCGGCAGATCAAGACGAGTGCCAGTCAGCCATTCGTAAAGGAACCAAATCCGTCGCGCATAACTTCCCGTCGGTTCGTCGCGTACCCACTTTGCGACGGGCTCGGGACCCGTCGTCAGAAACAGCCGCTTGAGCACGGCAAGATCGAGGCCTTCGTACTTGAGTGCGAAGGTCAGATGACCACGCAGGGATGCTTCTGGTCGGTGGCGCGGCGTCATGATCAGCCAACCCGAAGCATCGGTGACGCGATGGCGTTCGCCTGTGGCAGCGAGCTTGATTGGCACAGGGACATGCAGTCCAAAGGCGTCGATAAGGGCGCCATAACCGGCCGGGATCGCGGGTTCCGGCAAACGTCTTCGGTGATAAACGTTCACTGGCCCCGAAAACCGGATATTTTCTACAGGGGTTTTGATCTTTTGGTCCTTTTGGTGAAAAACCGTTCTGATGGATCGTTGTTTCTGAAAAGCGTGCCTAACACATGAATTTCGTTCAAAAAACCGGGAATTCATGAAAAAGGTGTCTGTTCTGGCTATTTCCTGGTCGACATTTTTGGTTTTCGCGGCTCTCGCCAGCCATTCTTGTTCGAATCGCATGAGAATCGCGAAACACGACGGTCAAAGTCACGGTGAACCTCGCCTGGTCTGTTTACCGCGTTTCGAAATCCCTTGTCGGAAGAAAATGAAACTGACCAATTATTGCTTTTCGAGTGACGCCGTTTTCTGAATCCGGTCGGATTTGAAAGTGAGTCCGGCCGCATGCGAAGGCGAATCCGAAAACGCGGTGGATTCTCCTTGTTCACCGGTTCGCTGGTAACGTGAATTCGAGCGGGTTTGCTTGCACAATCAGAACCATGCGCTAGACTTTGAACTCCACGAATGAAATCGGGGAGTTGAATCGATCTTGACAATAAAATTGCCTGCAGGGGGGCAAATCAATGATGACACGACATTCCAAATCTCTTGCCGCGGCGATTGCGCTTGCGGCCTTACCGGCATCCGTCCAGGCCGAGACGCTCGTCGTCTCCTGGTGGGGCTTCAATGGCGACAAGCTGAACGAGTATATCGTCGAGCCGTTCCAGGAGCAGTGCGGCTGCGAGATCATCTTCGAGACCGGCAACAGCGCCGACCGAATCAGCAAGATCGAGATCCGGGGCGGCAAGGGGGTCGATCTGATCTACCTGCCCGACAGTTTCGCTCAACTCGGGATCGACAAGGGGCTGTTCCAGACGGTCGACCGCTCGAAATTGCCGAATCTTGACGGCGTCTACGAGATGGCCGAAGCGCCGATGGGCGACTATGGCCCAGCCTATACGCTGGGCCGGGTCGGCATCGTCTACGACTCCGCGCAGGTCAGCGACCCCATCACCTCGTGGGCAGACCTGTGGCGCGAGGATCTGGCAGGCAAGATCTCCCTTCCTGGCATCACCACAACCGCCGGGCCGATGGTCGTCGTCCTGGCCGGCGACAAGGCCGGGGTGAACGCCTATGAAGATCCCGACGCGGCCTTCGCCGAAATCGAAAAGCTGAAACCCAACGTCTTGAAGAACTACAACACCGGGTCGGAGATGATTAACCTGTTCTCGACCGGCGAGATCAGCGTGAGCCTCGCGCAGGACTTCGCGCTCGGCCGCCTGCAGGAGGCCGTGCCGACGGTCGTCTGGGCGGAGCTTGAGGATGGCGACATCGCCACGATGAACACGATCAACATCCCGACAGGCGCCGTGAACGTCGAACGGGCGCATGAGTTCATCAACTTCGTTCTCGAACCCGAGTTGCAGAAGACCCTGGGCGAGAATGGCGTCGACGCGCCTGTCCACCCCTCGGTCATGCTGACGCCCGCAGCGGCGAAGCTCTGGACCTACGGGGCCGAGATGGTCAACGGGCTCAAGCGCATGGACAACGCCAAGATGAACGCTGCCAAGCCCGAGTGGATCGAGCGCTGGAACGAGGTCTTCGGCAACTGAGCCATTCCGGGGGCGCTTCGCCGCGCCCCCGCAGGCATCCGGAACACCGGTCATTTTTCACGAATTGAAGGGATGGGCGATGGCGGCGCCGGCGACGGCGCTGGTCGTTCTGTGCCTTGTTCTGCCGGTGTCGGCCACCATCGCCGTGACCTTCTATGCGGGCGCTGGACCGTTCGACTTTTACGCAGCCTTCCTGGCAAGCGGGTTCCGCCGCACTGTCCTGTGGCGGACGCTGGAGATCTCGCTGATCACGACGGCCTTGTCACTGGTGATCGGCTTCTTCACGGCCTACACCATCAGCCGTACCCCGCCGCGCTGGCGGTGGATCCTGATCATACTTGCAGTCTTCCCGCTGCTGACGGGTGTGGTGATCCGGTCCTTCGCCTGGCTCATCATCCTGGGAAGTAACGGAATCCTGAACGACTTCCTGGTCTGGATCGGCATCGAAGGCGCGCCCTTCACGATGGTCTTCACCAAGGGTTCGGTCATCGTCGCAATGGTCTACCTGTTCGTCCCGCTGATGATCCTGACCATCGTGGGCGTGCTGGAGAACATTCCCGACGACGTGATCGAGGCCGCGCAATCCCTTGGCGCCACCCCGGCCCAGACCTTCCTGCAGGTGATCTTTCCGCTCGCGGTGCCCGGGCTCATCGTCGGCGCCGTCCTGGTGTTCACAGGGTCGTTCAACTCGTATGCAACGCCGCAGCTTCTAGGCGGCGATCAGCAGATGATGATGGGCACGTTCCTGTATCAACGCGCGATGGTCGCATTCGACTGGGATGGCGCGACGACGGTCTCGGCGATCATGGTCGCGGTGACGCTAGCCGTGGTGATTGGCATGACCAGGATTGCCAAACGCCTGAATCCGCTGGCCACATGACGAGGCGCCTTCATCCGACGCTGATCGCATTCACGGTCCTCGTCTATTTCTTTCTGATGTGGCCGTTGGTCATCGTGATCGGTGCCGCCTTGTCGAATACCGGCTATCTGACCTTCCCGCCGCAGGGGCTGACACTGCACTGGTTCGAGCGCATTTTCGAGATGTCAGCCTTCCGCCGCACCATGGTGACGAGCTTTCAGGTCGCAGCCATTTCGACCACCTGCGCCCTCATGATCGGAATTCCGGCGGCCTATGCGCTGAACCGTTACCGGGTGCAGTTGCCAGGCTGGCTGTCGACGCTGTTCGTCCTGCCGGTGCTGATCCCCGAAATCGTGCTGGGATTCTCGCTGTTGCGTTCGATCCAGGTGGGTGCGGGACTGCCGGTGGTCTCGACGCTGATCATCGGCCATACGCTTCTGGTCCTGCCCTATGCGGTGCGGGTGATCTCGGCCTCTCTCGCCTCGTTCGACTTTTCCATTGAAGAGGCGGCCGTCAGCCTCGGCAGCCCTCCGGTCAAGACTTTCTTCACCATCGTCCTGCCCAATGTAAAAGCGGGCGTCATCGCGGCAATTTTCCTGGCGCTCATCACATCGATCAACGACGTGTCGGTATCGCTGTTCCTGACCGGGCCGGGCATTTCCACCCTGCCGATCCAGATCCTTGCCCATGTCGAGCAATTCTTCGACCCCGTGATCGCCTCGGTCTCGGTCCTGCTGATGGTGCTGACCGTCGTCGTCATGGCGGTGGTCGAGCGTACGCTCGGCCTGACATTCCTCACCAAATGACCAGTCCGCTGACTCTTCGAAGCCTCACCGCGCACTATGGCGCCACCAAGGTTCTCGACGACCTGTCGCTGGACGTTGGCGCGGGAGAACTGGTGACGCTATTGGGTGCCTCGGGTTGTGGCAAGACGACGACCCTTCGCCTCGTGGCGGGATTCCTGCAGCCCACCGCGGGCACGATCCACCTCGGCGAGACCGACCTGACCCGCGTGCTGGCGCACAAGCGCAACATCGGCCTGGTGTTCCAGAACTATGCACTGTTCCCGCATCTGACCGTGCGCGACAACGTGGCATTCGGGCTGAAACAGCGCGGGCTGGGTGCGGCTGTGCGGGGGCGCAAAGCGGACGAGATGCTGGACCGCGTTGGCCTGTCCGCCCTGGCCAGGCGACTGCCAAGCGCGCTGTCTGGCGGTCAGCGGCAGCGGGTCGCCCTCGCACGCGCCCTGGTGATTGAGCCGGCACTTCTGATGTTCGACGAGCCGTTGTCGAACCTCGACGCCAGGCTGCGCGTCGAGATGCGGGTCGAAATCCGCGAATTGCAGCGCGCCAACCGGACGACAGCGATCTTCGTCACCCACGACCAGGAGGAAGCGTTCTCGATCTCCGACCGCGTGGCGATCATGGAGGCCGGCCGCATCCGCCAGTTCGACCGCCCGGAGATTCTGTACAGCCGTCCCGCCAACGCTTTCGTCGCCCGTTTCGTCGGATTCGAGAACCTGATCGCCCTGACCATCACTGCACGTGACGCCGGCCTTATCACCGCCAAAGGCGAGGGCGGCATCGACATGACGCTGTCCGAAGACGACTTCGGCCCGATCCCCGACCAGTTCATCCTGGCCACGCGCCCCGACGGCCTGCGGGTGTCGCAAGGCAATCGCGGTATCCCGGCCCGCCTGGGCCTGCGCACCTATGTGGGCCGTGCGTATCACTACCAGACAGAGACGCCCGCTGGCCATCTCGTCACTTCCGGCCCGCTTGGCCAGCCGAGAGCCGCCGGCGAGACCGTACGCCTGGTTCCGGAGCCCGAACAATGCAGCATTCTCGCCCTCGAGGCGGCCCCATGACGGACGTGACGGTCCGCAACGCCGCGTTTCTGGCCTGCACCCCCGGTATGCCTGTCGTCCGCGCGCCAAACGACAGGCCACTGGTGGCCTCGGCGAAATCGTGATGCCCGGCATGGTCAACGCGTATGCCCTTATGCCCAAGACCCTGTTCCACCGTCCGGGCGAGGACATGACCGACCGCATGTTCCGCGACCTTCCGCCGTTGGTCCGGAAGATTGTCACGCCAAAGACGATGCACATAAGAACGGCGCTGGCCGCCCGGGAATCGATTCACACCGGCGTTACGACGTTTACCGACATGTACTATTCGAGGCCGAAGTGGGCACGGTCCACAACACCGCAAACCAACATCGGAAGGAAAAAATACCATGAGTGACGCAACATCCCGCCTCGATGCCGCGCTCGCAGCCGCTGACGCCGGCGTCGATGCCGGCCTTGCCCGGCTGCTGGAACTGGTCGCGATCCCCTCGATCTCGGCCGAAACCGCCCGTGCGCCCGACGTGCGGCGCGCGGCGGAATGGCTGGCAGCGGACCTGTCGTCGATGGGCTTCGACGCCTCGGTCCGTGACACCCGGGGCCACCCGATGGTTCTTGGTCACGACTCCAGCGCGCCCGACGGTGCCCCTCATGTTCTGTTCTATGGCCACTATGACGTCCAGCCCGCCGTTCCTTTGGACATGTGGGATTTGGACCCCTTCGCGCCCACGCTGGTGAAGCAGCCGGATGGTGAGACCTGGATCACCGGGCGCGGTGCCTCGGACGACAAGGGGGCCTTCATGACCTTCATCGAGGCGTGCCGGGCCTGGAAGGCCGCGGCCGGCGTGCTGCCGTGCCGGGTGACTGTGCTGCTGGAAGGCGAGGAGGAGATCGCCAGCCCCTCGCTGGGTCCCTTCATGGAAGCGACGGCGGACGAGTTGAGCGCCGATGTGGCCGTGGTTTGCGACACCGACATGTGGGACCACGACACGCCGGCAATCACCACGATGATGCGCGGAGTGACGGCAGAGGAGTTCACGATCACCGCGGCCAACCGAGACCTGCACGCCGGCATTTTCGGCGGCGCCGCGCGCAATGCCCTGCAGGTCATGGCGGATGTGCTGGCAAGCTGTCGCGCACCCGACGGTTCGGTGGCCGTCGCGGGCTTCTACGACGACGTGCGCGAACTGCCCGAAGACGTCCGCGCCAGCTGGACCGCGCTGCCGTTCGACGATGCGGGATTTCTGGGCGGCGTTGGCCTATCGGTTCCTGCGGGCGAGACGGACCGCTCGGTTCTGGAACAGTGCTGGTCCCGGCCGTGTTTCGAGGTGCACGGCTTCTGGGGCGGCTACAGCGGCGAGGGGTTCAAATCAGTGATC
This sequence comes from Paracoccaceae bacterium, assembly GCA_026707935.1. Lineage (GTDB taxonomy): Bacteria > Pseudomonadota > Alphaproteobacteria > Rhodobacterales > Rhodobacteraceae > JAPPHA01. The sequence goes on along the minus strand of JAPOVX010000153.1, from coordinate 49,707 downwards.
CCCGGCAGGGCCCACGCAAAGGTCAGCTATCGCCTCGTTCCCGACCAGGATCCCGAAACCGTCCGCGCGGCCTTGCGGGATCACATCCGTGCCCAACTGCCGCCCGATTGCAGCGTGGAGTTCACCGCTCTGGGCCGCGCCTCCCCTGTCGCGATGCCGGTGGACAGCCCGATGCTGCACAAGGCGTTGGAAGCGCTTCGGGACGAATGGGGCAAGGCGGCGATTGCCGGCACCGGGGGCTCGATCCCGATCCTGGCGGAGTTCCGCAATCGGCTCGGGCTCGATCCGCTGCTGGTGGGCTTCGCGCGCTTCGACAACCGGGTTCATGCACCGAACGAGAAATATGATCTGTCGAGCTATGTGCACGGAACGCGGTCCTGGGTACGGATCCTTGATCGCTTTGCCCGGTAACGGGCGGTCCGACACCTTGCTGAAGCCGGACGTTTCCGTCATTCATCCGGCAGAACCGGGCTCATCTCCGGCAACTCCGCACGGGCCTGACGAATGAAAGCATCGGCTTTTTCGAGTTCTTGCCCGGAGAGACGGAGGCCAAGCCGGGTGCGACGCCAAAGGAAATCCTCGGCACATTGAACCCACTCCCTTTGCACCGCCCAGAGAAGTTCGGCAGCGGTGATCGTTGCGCCGAAATCCTGGCCGAGGTCAACAGAGCCCTGCGCCTGTCCGAGAATGCGACGCGCATCGGTTCCATAGGTTCGCACCAGGCGGCGGGCCCAGAATATGTCCAGAAATCCGTAGTCGCGGCAGAGGTCGTCAACGAGCGAGGAAGCGCCATCTACGGGAAAGTCCCCTCCCGGCAGATGCGCATTTGCGGTCCAGGGTCCCGCAGTGTTTCCCAGCCTGGGAGCAATCTCGCCGAGAGCGGCTTCCGCGAGTTTCCGATAGGTGCTGATCTTGCCTCCGATGACGGTGAGCAGCGGCACGCCACCCGCATCGTCGGTTTTCAGCACGTAATCCCGCGTTGCCGCGGTCGCTGATCTGGTGCCGTCGTCATAGAGCGGCCTCAGGCCGGAATAATTCCAGACAATTTCGTCGCTTGTCACCGGACGCTTCAGGTACTGAGATACGAAGTCGAGCAGATACCGCGTCTCCTCTTCCGTGCAGGTCGGCGGATTCTCCGGCGTGGCGTGCTCCTCTTCGGTGGTGCCGATCAGGGTGAAGTCATCCTCGAATGGGATCAGGAATATGATCCGTCCGTCACCGCCCTGGAAGAAATAACACCGGTCGTGGGTGTAAAGCCGGCGGGTCACGATATGGCTGCCACGAACCAGCCGCACGGTCTTGCAACTGTCCGACCCGAGAATATCGCGGTTGATCTCGCCAACCCAGGGACCGCCGGCATTGACCAGCATACGGGCCTGAACCTGCCATTGGAGATCGCCGGACTTGAGGCCGATCTGCCAGAACCCGCCTTCGCGCCGCACGCTGACAACCCGCGTCCGTGGCATGACTTCCGCTCCCCGGGCAGCGGCGTCACGCGCATTCAGAACCACCAGCCGCGCGTCTTCCACCCAGCAGTCCGAGTACTCGTAGGCTTTCAGGTATCCTGCCTTGAGCGGCTCACCGGCAGGGTCCCGGGACAGGTCGAGGGTCCTGGTGCCGGGGAGGATCTTGCGGCCTCCGAGGTGATCGTAGAGGAACAGACCCAGCCGGATCACCCAATCCGGCCGTCGGTGGCGCGTCCATGGCATGACAGCGCCCAGAAACCGTGAAGCCGGCGTACCGCCCGCAAAATGCATGTCGTTCCGGCAGGGAAGCACGAATCGCATGGGGCGGGCGATGTGCGGGCTCATCCGGAGCAGCACTTCCCGCTCTCGCAGGGATTCCCGTACCAACCGGAACTCGAAGTACTCGAGGTAGCGCAATCCGCCATGGATCAGCTTTGTCGAAGCGCTGGATGTGCCGGATGCCAAGTCGTTCATCTCGGCAAGGCCAACCGAAAGGCCACGGCCGGCGGCGTCCCTCGCGATCCCACAGCCATTGATGCCGCCACCGATGATAAACAGGTCAAAGCCTGAAGGGTTGCCTGCCATCATCGTCACTCACATCCGCCATCTTCGGGCACGATTATCCGTTCAACCGATCTCGTCAAGATCGCTCTCGGACGATTCGATCCGGGTCAGGGGGCAGCTGTTTTCACTTTTTCGACCTGATGTCCGGACAACTTCGGTTCAACATTTTTACGGCCAGAAACCTCAACGACGCATGGTTGTTGGTTGTCCTTCTGTATATTGGCGGCCCCGGATAGAAGAACGCCGCTGACTACCCGGGCTTTTCCGTTTTCTAGGGAATTCGGCGTCAGTTCAAACAGGGAAGTCTGACACGCCACCCGACAATCCATTCAGAAAAACAACTCTGCTAATGCATTCCGTGCTTGTTGGGCTTGTTTGGCTCGTTTGGGCTGCTGAAAGGCTCTCCGGATACACCGTGGAGGAAAAAGGCAACCATCCGCCGCAGGTCTTGATTGCACATGCCGGCCTGACCGAGAGCATCTTCTTGTTCGGGGCCAGTGCGCCTCTTGCAACCGGGTTGGCGCAGAAACACGATCAATGGCATCACGTCCCGTCATCTGCCTTACCCGAGTCCTTGCTTGTATCTGGCCAAAGGGCGTCGAGCGGGAAGGCGATGGCATCAAAGGGAGGCAGCGAGACCGTCGCATCATCGGCGAGAGTGGCAAGCAGCAGCCAATGCCCCTCCCTTAATTCGAATGCTTCGAGCGTCCGTGCATCGGGATCGACCAACCAGAGGTGGTGGACGCCCTCGCGTGAATAGAGGTCCCGCTTTTCGCTCAGGTCCAGCTGCCGCGTGGATGGCGAGAGTACTTCGCAAACCCAGTCCGGAGCGATCGTGAAATACGCCGCATCCGGGTATTCGGGCATCGTCTCGCGCCGCCAGCCAGAAAGGTCAGGCACCACGATGTCTGTGTTCAGGTGCAGTTCCGGCTCGAAAACAATCCACCAACCGCCGGGACCGCCGCTGCCCCGGCTGAACGGATTGACGAGGCTACCTCCGAGGATCGAACTCGCCCAGGCATGGCGGGCTGCCGGCCTTGGATGGGTGTGGAGGGTTCCGGTGATCACCTCGACAACCTTGTGGGGCGGCGCGTCGAGCACATCCTGATAGGTAGCCTGATGGGTTTCCCTGCGTCTAACCCGTGCCGCCATATTCCTTGTTCCTCCCGCTGTTCCCCGATGCCGATCCGCTTGAATTCATCAAATGAAATCTGATTGTCCCGGCAAAAAAAAGACGTGTTGCCTCCATGCTGACGTGTCCGGCCAAATATTGCGCCGCCTCGACGTATTTCGGAATGCTCCAGACATACCATGATCCCGGTCGCCTTCGCCATGCCGCATACGAGCCAGTCTTCGATCCATGTCGTGATGGACATTCCCTGGACGTCGCGGACGTCTACAATGACACTCACGTCGATCCAGCAAGACAGGGCGTGGGCTACCTGTGCAAAAAAAGACACTGGACGAACGCAAAATGGTCCTTTGCTTGAACTGGGGGTCCGTCATTCAGGGTCGCAATCAAGACCCGAACTGGACAATTGACAAAACTGCGCGGGCTCGGGTCATCGCAACATAATGTTTCGGCAATTCGCGGTCGGTCCCATCCGGGGCTGGAAGGTCGACGACGATGATTGCTTCGTTCTCGAGTCCTTTGAATTCGTCAATCCGGGCAAATCCTACCTTATCGACCGGCATTCTACGAATGGAAAACTCGTCTAATTGCCCAATCTTAATCGCTGTATCCACTGGCAATTCGGAAACAGATGAATCGAAGTAATCAAAAGGGGAAAGAATTGTGACTGAACCGGGTGCAAGCCCCCCGACATCAACAAGCTCCACGATCTCTCGCGAAACCTGCTCAGCAGACTCCTGCCGGTTGGAAACCATACAATACCGGACATCCGGGCCTGCTCCAGCACCACGTGTGCCTATGTCTGCGCCCAGTCTTTCTTGCACGTACTTAAGGATAACCCTGGTGTTTCGACAATTTATGTTCAGAGGCATGCAAACTGGATTGATCGCTTCCAGGAATTCCTTGGCACTAGTGTCGAAATTTCCAGAGAGTGCTTGATTGTTGAGATCGTAAAACCAACACCAGCGTCCACTTTCCAGACCACCAGCCAAAACCTGATCCAGGATTTCGATGCTGGCCATGTCAAACAGGTCCTGCCCTTCGTCGACGATCAACGCGTCAAAACGATCCAGCCCTGCCCTGCTGCAATCGAGGCAAATACCATCAATGAGTGATACCGAAAGGCCGGGGATCGCCAACCGCGACGCGAGGTGATGCCTTAACCACGGTGAACGGCACACCAGAGCTACCTGCATACCTTGATCGGTCCATTTTTGGGCCAGCCTTTCAGCCAGATACGTCTTTCCGGTTCCGGCACCACCCGTACACAGCACTCTCGAATTTGCCTGTGCGACATCTGCCATGCGCATCTGGTCCGCGGTCAAGCGTTCAATCCGCCGTTCAACCTGACCAACTTGTTGGTGTAATGGTACCTTTAGATCGACGGACTCGATGTCAGCATCCACGTTTGGACGAATGAACCGTCGGACTGTCGCCAACGCGTCGTCGTCCAGGAGTTCCTGAGATCCACCTCGTTGTCTCCAATACGCGAATAGCTGGCGAAGCCACTGACCGAGGTCACGGCAACGTCGTCTATCGGCGACCATTTCACGGTCCCATTCCGAACTGTGAGTATCCCATCTGCAATCAGGAAAAATGACCCCAAATCCCGTGGCCATGGCATTGTGGACATGACCAGGCAGGTTTTCTCTCAAATCCACCGTCAACCCGTGCATGGCCGTCGCCGCCTGGCGAAAAGGATCCTGCATCTGAAACTTTTCGCTGCCATGTCCATCCTGATAGTGCCAGTCGCCGTTTTGTACCGTGACCTTGCCGCCCTTCACTTCCAGCGCAAATAGCCCTTCTGGACCGACAATGACAAAATCGACCTCGGGAAACTGTTTGTATGGATGCGTCGTTGGTTTCAGCGAATGAAAGGCTGTATAACCATTGTCAAAGGCAAGACGAAGCCGTTCGAAAATTCGTTTTTCTGCGTGGCTACCCGTTTCGAACGGAGTGCCGGGGATCATTCTCATTCCGGAAAACTGCTAGAGCATTTTGCGAATGGTTGCAGACATTTTGTCGTCTAGGCGCGAGGCGGCAAGAAAATTCAAGAAGTCAGTCCTGTTGATTTCGGGAGTGACTATTGCCTCACCAGGCAACTCAATATGAACTGACCCTCCCTTCACAGTAAATTTGTATTCGCCTGTGCGCAATGAGACTCGCGTACGGATGCAGTCCCACTTTTCCTTCCGCGCCAGCGCCAACGCCGCCTCTCGCTCTTTGGATCGCCAAGCCGAACCGCCGGAAAAAAGCTCACGTAACGGACGAACTCTGGGCGGGATGTCGCCCAACTCAAATTGGGTGCCAGCAACTTTGTGTGAGAGGCGAGCCATACGATGCGACACTGCGTTCGTGAGATCCTGTCCAAGTCGGAGCCGCGAGGGAAGGTTGATCCAACCATCTCGCACACCGAAGAGGATAGCTGCTGCCAACCAATCTTGTTCGACCAGCCGAACATCCTCGAAGTCGAGAAGGTCGTCACATTTCTCTCGCAAATTAAACAAGATAAAGGCACGATCCAATGTCGCTGGATGCCGATCAAACAGTTCGCCGGGCGTGAATTCCGGGAGTCCCGTCATGGACAAGAGTGTCTCATTGAGCTTCATCACGTGCTCATGCGGTTTCCCATCAAGATCCGAGCAAGCCTCTGAAAGAAAGTCAGTAATCAAACTTTCTGCAGTTCCTGCGAGGTGGGAGCTCCTCCATTTGACCAAACGTTCAATGGCTTGCCAAAACAACTTGGCTTGAACTGCGACTGTAAGTGTGCCCGGACCCGAATCCAGGTTGGTCGTCTCTTGCAATGTGGCCTTTCCGCTACTGATCCATGACTCCAGGCCACGTAGAATCACCTGATCGAGTTCGGCTGACGACAACTCGTCGTCAGGACCGAAGGCAACCTGGCACGCGTGAACCGAACGCTCGCTGAAGTTAGCGAAATTCAACAGCATCGCCATTACTCCACCGGCCGCGAAGGAGACCTGCAGTGGTGGAGAATGTGCGCTAGGCCCTTTTTGGACCGGCCATGAAGTGTCAGATGCCTTTTTTGCAAACAGTCCCTGGTTGCGTCCGCGTTTAAATTCAGTCAACGGAACATTATTGTAATCTCTTGCATCCGCTTCGATCTCCTTTTTCTCGTCGATTGACCGAAAAATTATCGACTCAATGCTGGAAACTGGCAACGGTGCGGGAAACAACAGTAAGGTGTGAGATTCCTTGAAATCTATAGGAAAGGAGATTTCCTCCAGCCGGCCGTTTCCGAATGCAAACGCACGGCCCGAAAATCCTGACAAGTATACCTTGATAATACACGGTTTCAGGAATCTCTCTTCAGATATAGAGTCTTCGATGGCTTGCTTGGAAGGCCTTTCGATGAACACAGGAATCCAACCAGGAAAAACTTCCAGCGTGTCCTTGTAGTATTTGTTGCCGAAGCCAGCTGGCGGCATTATCAGTCCCGCGGAAAGCATGAACATCAGGTTCATATGATTGGTGACCAACAATCCCGTCTCTGGCACCAATCCTCGGTCAGACGGATTGGCCCCGCCGTGTAAAGGCAGTTCCGCCATTACAGTTCCTTCCGTTGCAGGATACTGGTGTCATTCGGCAATATTTGTTCGATCGCCTTGTTTCCATCACGTTTCATGAACATGAAAACCCCCTCCTTGGCTCTCGCGACCATGACATAGAAACGGCGTTTCGTTGCGTCTGGATCATCACGGCGAAAAAAATGCTCATCGATATCAGCCAAAAGGACGATATCGAATTCGAGGCCTTTGCAAGTCTGTGCGTTAATGACGAGAATACCGCCTTCGTCAAAGGCCACTTCAGTTCGGTTTCGACTATGGTAGGTATTGATAGCGGGAGCCGGGTTGTCGAGTTTCACCTCCGCGGACCGGAGTGCATTGACATAGCGTTTTCTGACTTCGTTGTTTGGCGAAATTATGCCGATGAGCTTTCGCGGATCGCGGTCGGCGAGACGCAGGACTCTTGTCGCGACGGTTACCAATCTATCCGGGCCGTAAGTATAGAGTGTCGGTATGGGTCCGGATGAAAAGTCAGGAAGATCCGGAGGTGGGCTTGCGGGATCGCCCGTAAAGAAAGCATTTGCCAGTCTCGCCACCTTGTAGCGATTCCGATAGTTGTGGCGGAGCTCAAAGACATCATGCGTGTCAATCACTAGGCCGTTTTCCAAGTCTATCCGGCTGCTATTGGACTCGGTAATTTGCTGATTCTGATCAGCGAGGACAAAAAATCGGTCAAAACCCAGATTGAGCAGGGAATTATAGAATTCGGGTGGCATGTCTTGACCTTCGTCTATCACGAGAAACGGCCTCCGTTCGTTTCCCCCCGCTGGCATATTTTGAATGATGTTTTCTACATTGTTCCAGTCGATTTTCTGGAAACCGTTATTGTCAGGGTCACAGCGCGGAGTACACTTATTCGTAATTTCCTCGAAGATTTCAATGAACCACGCTATCCATGTCCTTGATTCGAGTTTCGTGCCAAACAGCTGTCTGCTCGCATCATTGAGCAGATGGTTATAGACCAGAAAAATGTAGTCGTCGTTGTCAGTCTGATGACGACGGGACCGGAGAAGCGCAAGCACGGATTTTCCTGTCCCGGGTCCTCCGATGATTAGGTGCCGGTCTTCCTTCGCACACGTGCGCAGCACCCTTTCCTGTTCCTTGCTGAGATCCTGGATGCCAGGCAGTTCGTATTTTCGCTTTCTGAAATTATCGGGCCGACGACCATTGCCTCGGTGGTAGTCTTGGAAGCCAGATTGTTCGTTTTTGCGCTTGGGCATCAGTTTGCCGGCCCGGCAAAGTCCAAAAAGGCCGGAATGCCGGGTTTGCCTCCCGTGACAAAGACCCGATCGAGCAATGCATTGCCAAAGTCACAGCTCGGCTCGGGAACCAGTGTGCAGGCGTGGCAAGCGGCGCGATTGAGCAAGTCAGGCCCGTGCCCTTCCTGCTCACAGCACACTGGATCGAGTGAACACCGGGCAGCAGATTCAAACGCTCTGGTGAGAACACGCAAAAATCGATGCGGCTTGGCTAGCTCCATCAGGCCGCCGAGCGAACCCTCCTCGTCAGGAACCGCCACGTAGATCAGTATTCCCGCCATTGGCTCGCTTCCGGTGGCGCAGTAGATGCGTTCCTTGAGTGATGCGGTGGGATATCCAGACCCGGCGTCAAGTTCGCGAATGACAAGGTGAGCCAATGTATGACACAGGAGGAACCGCGGTGACACATCAACCTCCCTCCCCGTCGCATTTGGCCCGGTGCGTTGCTGGTACCGCATGCTGAATGCTTCCGCACGCTCCTTAATCACATCAAGGTCCTGCCAAGCCCGCAGCATCGCTTCGTCAAGCGTGAAGAAGATTCCTTCGCCATACATTTCGAGAGCCGGAAGCCACTTGGTCTCGCCTGTGATGTCGGGCGGTATGAGCTCTTCTCCACCACCACGTTGGAACCCGTGCAGCACCAGGATTTCCTTCAACCTGTTGACAGCAACAAGGGTGGGAACAGCCCTGACTACGCGTCGAGCAAAGCCGCTGCTCAACTTCTTTTCGAGCTGACGCCAGTCGTCCGTCTGGTGTTCGGTGACGAAGTCCTCATCTTCCCTGAGATCGGGAATTTTCTCCGTAAGCGCATTGAATTCGTCGACTAGAAGATCGGTGTTTGTGATTGACTTGCCAAACAGCGGATAGCCTTCGTTTATTTCCTTGATCGCTGTTTCAATTGTCTCGACTGTACATCGGTACTTGCTTGCAAGCCGTTTGAGGGCAGCCTTGCGTGCCAAGGGGTTTTTAGCGTTCCGGACTGTCTGCTGATCCCTTGTGTTCCCGTAGAGACGGTCCGTGACAGTTCCATTCAGAATTCGCGATTCCGGGGGAATGACCAGTGCGGAACGGGTCACGGGATAATGAACCCTGACGTCGTTGATCTCAACGACCTTGGCCTCGGCTTCCGGTGGAGAGTCGGGAATTTGCCTCACCCAGGGTTGAATCCAGGTTCCCCTCGGGAATTGGACCTGTTCATCGTTTCGGAAGGGATTGAACGATCCGCATTTTGTGCAGCGAAGTTCACGTCTATGTTCGGTCTCCCTCAGAGCCAAGTAGACCGCGGACCAATCGCGTCCGCATTGCTTCTGCGCTGGATGTTGACTGTTTCGGTGGGCCAGGGTGTGCCAAGGCACATCGGCGAGATGGCCATCTTCGTGAATCAAAACCCATGGAACCTGCTCAAGCCTGCTTTTGCAGACGTCGCATGTAAAGTCCGCGCGCGGTGGGGGAGCCGCTAAATCTGCGTTTGACCTTCCTTCACCTTTTCGCCGACGCGTTCTCCAGGGTGCTCGGTGCAAAAGCCCACACTCAGCGTTGGAGCAGCGCATCCAGGTCGGAAACCTCATTGCGGGAATCCATCCGATCGTCTCGCCATTGCGCTCGATCGCGCGTGGCGGTGTGCATAGTGCCTGCTCAATGTCCAGCGCACTTCGCACCCGGTCCACATAACGGATTTGGTGATCCCGAGGATCGCTTCCAGGCGGCATCCAAGTTCGCGTGTCCTGAACGACCATCAGGCTTTCAGATCCACGAACGATGGCTCCCACCGAACAGTCACGCAGGAGGTGTGAGAGCCGAACCGAAACAAGTTCCTCAGTCAAGTGTTGTCACCATCTTCGGTTGAGACGCGAATTGTCAGCTTGCATTGTTTTCGGGCGCACTTGGCGGCCAGTCCCGTATTTTCAAAACTCCGTTTCCTTCAACGTTTCGCATGGAGTTCAACGTCGGCCAAAGTCCCGGCCGAGTTTCGCCGCGCGAATAGAGCAGGCGGTCGGAATTTCTGTTTCGTGCGACGTAACAGAGCCTTCTGTTCTCGTACCCACATCGCGTCGCTTCATCGTGCCACTCATCTACACGGCGATCAATATGCGCAAGTGTGGCATTGTACCTGCTTTCCTCAATCTCCGCCTTCTTGCAACGTCGCTTGAGTTCTTCGATTACAGCTTTGACTTGTCCGCATTCCTTGTCGAACTTCCCGGCCGAATTGTTGTCGTGCAGGTCTTTGCAAGCGTGCCGAATCGCGATGACAAGGGCCGCATGAAGTGCACGAGATCGCACAGCTAGGGTTTGTGGGGTAACGCTGCTGGGTTCCACGAAACGGTTAAAGGCTTCATGGTAAGGACGGAAACTCTCGTAATGCGAGAGGCTACGAGCCTGATGCCGAAAATAGTCAACGACGACCAAGCCTGGGATGTCAGCGCGACCGACTCGGCTCGTGGCCTGAATGTACTCGGCAGTTGTCAGTGGTTGGCCTACAACGACCATGAGTGCCAGGCGAGCGACATCCAGCCCTACCGACACCATATTCGTAGCAAGAACAGCATCGAGACAAGACTCGTCACGTCGCGCGTTGCCCAGTCGTTGAAAGGTCTCTGCGTTTTGCTGCGCGTTTCGCCGGCTAGTCAATTGGGCGATCCGAGGGCTTTGGAATCGAACGCGGCCGTCAGTTAATTCTTTGCCTCTTGGGCGCGACGTTGCGCTCGCGAGCCAGCGGCCAAATTCGCGAACGTCCGTGTAGAATGCATTATGGCTGTTACCAAGGTTTCTGAGGCTGCCGTGGTAAATGACCTGAGTCCACCAAGCATCGAGTAGCGCTTCGCGTTCTGTGTCTTTGCCAAACAATTCCTGTGGTCCGGCAAGTAGCGCAGCGGCTAATGGTCCCAGGCAATGCCGCTGATCAAGCATCGGGGCCAGGAATCCGACGTAAAGCCGTCCTGGACGCTCTTTGTCGGACCGCGCAAAATAGGAATCGTTATGTGACAGTCCCGGCGGGGGAAACACGGCCAGATCGCGAGCAAACAACCTTCCCACCTGTTCCTTTGCCATGCGAATGGTCGCGGTCGACGCAACGTATTTCGGTCGCACACCGCGACGAACAAGCACGGTGTCGAGTCCGGCTTCATATAGCCCGGCAACCGAGCCCAAGGGGCCCGTGATGAGATGCAGTTCATCCTGTATGATTAATTCGGGCGGTCGTGATCCTGTACCGACACCGAAAAAGGCTCCTGTCCGCCCCTCCCAGGCAAGGCGTGCGAATTTGTCGATTGTACCGATCAGCAGAGACGGCGGCTGGTCGTAGAGCGCTTCGTCTACGGTGTTGCAAGGCAGAGGGAGGTTTTCCGCGCCGAAGGCACATGAATCATTGGTGCATCGGAACTGAAATCGTTCGTTTTCAGCAACATAACCGTTCACGACATCGAACTGAGTATCGCACCAGGGACAGCGCTCGAGCAGAAGCTCGTACTTCGCATCGCTTTGTCCCGACTTTATCTTTCCGACAATCTCTTTTGCCTTGGTGTAGTTGTTGGGGCTGACTTCACTGCCAACCCAAATGCCAATTTCAATTGGAAATCTTGCCAACCGTCCAGGATTGCGGCGGCGAATCAATTCCAGAGCGCAGATCATGCGCGCGGCTCGTGCGAATTGCTGCCGGGTCAACAATCGCAATGTATAACGCATCAATACGGCGGTGCCGCCGCCCGTGCCGCGATAATTCAGCCTCCGCCAAATGATCAGATATGCGATCAGGCCCAGGTATGCCTCGGTCTTGCCTCCTCCCGTAGGAAACCAGATCAGGTCCAGGACATCTCTGAATTTGTCGTTTTCCCGAATCGTCGACTCGATCACGGTCAGCAAGAAGGCCAGTTGGAATGGCCGCCAACGATAATCCTCAGGGAGCCTGGCATCTTTGCCTGAAGCCAGGTCAGCCTGGCGCATCTGATCCAACATTGCTTGGTTTGCAAGTTGAAACGACTCGGCCGCGAGTCGATCCGTGCGCAGCATCTTGATGCAATTCCGCATTCGGACCAAGGCATCGTCCATTCTTTGGCAAATACGGGCCGCGGTTTTCTTTTGATCAGAAGCGGCAAGGCTTGTGCCAATCCGTTTTTGTTCAGAAATCCAGTCGGCATAGCCGTCTACGAAGCGTTCGAGGTCGTCAGGGACTAGCGCGCTAGAGAGGTTCTTGAGACTGAGTGCGGCGTGGCCTTCGCCAATGTTGACCGTCATCAAGGGGACTTCAGTCTCAGGCATGAAATCCGACCAAATCCGCGGTATCTTGCCCGGCCTCGCTTCCCAATTTGCGGACGCGCCATGCCCAATGGCATAGATGTGCTGTTCCCGGTACTGAAGCTCGAGTTCCTGTTCCTCCTGAGTCAACATGCTCGCATCGATCCGGGGATACTCGACCAATTCACCACTTTCTATGCCGCATTCGAGCCGAGTCTCAAACAATGACTTCCTAACCCGTTCGCTGATTTTGAGATTCTGGGGCACATTTGTTTCGACTTTCCCCCGGTTGCACAGAGTAACCGTGAGAATGGTACCGTCACCGTGCGCACGCATCCGGACATCAATGCAAGCACGGCCTTGGAAGACTTCAGTTGCTGAATCGGTGGCAGGCTTGGAACTCGGCCATGTCACAAATTCCTGGGGCAAAATTTCGTGCACGTACTCCTTCCCGTCCCGTTTGTAGACGGCGGCGGAAGCCATGATCGAGAGGCGTACGTCACCACGCACAAAGAAGGAAAACCCCGCAGAAGAGGGCGGAACGTATCTCCTCTTCCGAACTGGTTTCGCTAGAGTCTTGCCTTCAGATTCGTCATCCTTTTCGACCTCGTCGTCGTGGTCGCCCTGCAGCGACGACTTTGCAATTTCATGTAATGCGGACGCGGGGTCGATTCCCGATATGTCAGGGACAATTGGGTGAAGCACTCCTGTTGGAAACCGGTCCAGCGGGGAAACTTTCATACTGTTGTGATCAGGAGGCCCAATCAGCTGTTTGCGTAGCCAACTGACGAGGCGTTTCCTGGGTTTGACGTACATGATGCCCAGCCGGATAGTGAGACTCAGAAAAAGTCCAGGGGCTCGCGAATTGCCTTGGATTGCGAAGGTCCGGATTTGCCTTTGACTGAATGAAGGTTCATTTCCGATCATCCTTTACCGGGCTGTCGAAGGCGGATCGCTTGTCAATCGTGGCGTTTGGCCAGACAAACGGTGGTCCTTCTATCGACGAGAACCTGGACTCGCTATCGCGACGGCGCAGGCAAACATTTGCCGTGTGAACAGGTGTGGGGTCGAATGCCTCGCCATCTGATATTCTCCACCGGTGCTCAGAAGTAAAGTCAGCTATCACAAGGCGAAAGTGCTAGCAATTGTGGAGGGTGATTGAGCAATAGCCCTAGACTAGACAAACGGGTTGTGTTTGGGTTTGAATGCAAACATGATCTTGGTTTACGTGCCGCCAAGGAATCATACTTGGAGTTAACCGATGGCCAGCCCTGTAAAAGAACTGGAAGCTGCGGGTTTTGAACCACGCCAGGCAGTCGTTCTTGCAACGATGCTGCAGTCGCGACCAACTGGCCTCCGGCCTGAGTGGGTGCTGGGGATCGCCGTAGCAGTGTTGGTCGTCGTGCTCGGCGCGCTGTGGGTGGAAGCGACGGATCATGGCGACCTTCTGGTCAGGCTCGAAACTCAAATGGAAGCAGTACTCCAGCGGCTGGATCACATCGGATTGACGCAAGCACAGATCCTGCAGAAGCTGGACGCCTTCGCCGCAAAATTCGACTGACCCGCGGTTCCGAACTTGACCGGCAAAACGTACCATTCCCTTTGTTCTCATCCGAACCAAAATTACATCCTTCGCTAGCAGTCCCCACCCATTTCGAGTTGAACGGTGAGAGAGCGAATCCGAGGTGCGAACCGCCCGACTTAACAAGTGTCGGGGCTGGGCCGCGAGCTATGAACAGCTCTCGCAAAATCAATCATTTTCGTCCGTTAATCGACGAACTGGAAGGTTCGACCGCACTCCACGCGCCCTGGATGGCAAAGGGTTCTTTCTGGCGTGCCACAGAATTCCTCACATGACTTTCGGTTCGGCCGGACGCGAATCCGGAATACGCAGAGCGGACGGCCAATTGATATCGTGGGCCTCGGGCCTTCCGCCGCATCGCGTCCGGCGATCCGGTCAAACCGAAAAAGAACAGAAACCGGCGAATGATCGTTGACCGACGCGGCACTCCGATTGGTTGCTCTGTCAAGGGATTCAACCCGCCACAGAATGTTGATTTCAAAAGAGGCTGTGTTTACGCAGTCACGACGCATTTTCGGTCGGACTACGCCAACGATTTCCGTGAGAGTGTCCGTCGGGACCGGTGGAACGTCGTTCTCCCGGAATTTGTCTACCGGACATGAACCGCGCTGGAACAGTACCTTCTGGCTCGGCCTGTTCGTTCCGAACCTCCTGGGTGCATCAGATCTCTGCAAGTTTCCGTGTACCACGAACTGCCAGTGTCTGTCCCTGCCCTGATCTGCCAAAAAGCGATAAGATCATTTGCACCGTCAGTGGTTGCGGGACGGAGAACCTTGATCGGAACAGTTCTTGCCTTTCACCAGGAATTCGAGCGGAGCAACATTTCCAGACAATCCGTTCAGGCCAGGGTTCGGCAGGCTACCTCCTTTTCTTGCGGGGCGGGACCGCGAGAAAGACCATCTGCGCACCCTTGTACGCCGGCTCCAGGTCGGAGAGCGGGATTCCGAGGCCGTATTGCTTCACGGCCCGCGGGGAAACGGCAAGACCGCCCTGATCGGGTGGCTGGAGAACGAGGCCACCGAAAGGCTCAACCTCCGGCAAATCAAGGCCCGCTTCGTTTCCGACCCGACGGCTGTCGCGGAAAATCTGCTCGGCAGCCACCAGGACGAAAGCCTCGAGGAGACGATGCACGGACTGATCGGTGGGGGAGTTCCAGGGATCTTGCGGGGTGAAGACACCCGAAAGCTCACACGGCGGCAAACCGTGTCCCTCTCGCTAGATGACGCCATGAAACGGTCGGCCAGTGAAAAGCCCCTGCTGATGATCATGGACGAGGCGCACACCGCGGACCCGGCGGGAATGGGCGTGTTTCTCAATGCCTTCCAGGACAGCGCACGGATGGCGCCGATGCGACTGTTGCTCGCAGGCACCGCCAACGTACGAGACGTGCTGTCTGCGGCTGATGCCACCTTTGCGGATCGGATGGGGAAACTCCCGATCGGTCTTCCGACTTCAGGGGCAGGTCGCGCAGCGATCGCGGAGCCTTTCGCCAGTCACGGAATCGACTCCGACGACGAGGTCGCGGAGCGACTGTCGGCGTTGGCCGACCACTTCCCGTACTTTCTGCAACTGGTTGGAGAAGCCGCCTAGACGGAAGCAGCGTACTTCGGCAGGCTGATACGTGTGGCGGGAGAAGCAGCGATCGAACGGGCGCGTGTTCCCCGTGACGAGTACCATTTCCAACGGTTCAAGGAATTGCAGGGCGCAAGGTTGACCGCGTTTGCCACCGATATCGACAGGAATGTTCAGGCTGGGAAAATCGGATTCTTAAAAACATCGTCGAAGAGATCGCCCCGGCAGCACTGCGGAAAAGGGTGGAATGTCGCTGTTGATTTCGTCGTCCAGAAAGGTTTTCTCTGGCGGGCGGAAGCCGAACGGGAATACCAGCCCGGCATTCCCAGCCTGATGCGTTACGCCATTCGCGAACATGAAACCGACCTCAAGACCGCACGGCCAACGCCGCGGTCAAATTGAAACTGAATGGATATCGGTACTTGATTGTTGACCGGCGTGGCGCTCCAAACGGGTGCTTTGCCAAGAACGTCAGTCGTCCCGAGAACGCAGTTTCAAGAGAGGTTGTGTTTACGCGGTCACGACACATTTTCGGCCGGGCTTCGCCCACGGTTTAGGATTGGAATTCCGCAAATCTGCCTCTGACTGAAAAAAGAACCAATTCCGACCATCTTTCACAGGACCTTCGAAGTTGGATCGATTGCCGATCAGGGCGTTTGCCGAAAAACCGGCGATCCCCCAACCGATGAGGGCCCGGACTCACGACCCCATTTTTTCAGCCATTCCCGAAACGATGGAATGGGGCACGCCAGGCGGCCCGTCTCGTTGCGTTGCAAAACACCCTGGTGAACCAGGTGATCGAGGAAACCGGTTGCTGTCATTCCTTCTGGCAGGCAATGACCGGGACGCCCTTTCATTTCCTGGTCCCGGTCAGCCAGAAATCCGATGATAGCCCCGTCAGCGCTGCCTTCCACCGGTATTCCCTCCATCAGGTTTCCGACGAGGCAGTTTGCCTTGTTCATCGCGGGGCTTACGCGGGCGTTGTAGGACGTTTCTCGAAGAAGGTGTCCCCTTTCGAAAACGGCTTTGGAATCGACATAATCGAGTCTACCTTCAGCCATGATCAGTTCCTCCGCGAATCCTTGCATCGCGGTGTGCAGATGTTGAGGCCATGAATCGGACCACAGGGCCAGTTTTTCGCTCCACCGTTCTGCGGCCTTGTCGGATGCGGAAACGCGATAATGTGCCAGGAACCGTCTGACGGCGGTGGCGGAGTCTTCCGGTGCAAGCGCACCCATGGTGAACACGTGGCCGTGGCTGAAACGCGTAAGCCCACATTCCGCAAGCGTGGCTCGTGAATCTCCGAGGCCAACAAAAATCGGTACAATCGGCAGACCATGGATGCCGCCATGAAGGTTGAGAAGGGCCCGACCATGAATGGATGGATCAACCACTTGTATTTCGTCGACCATCAGGCACAGTGACTTACACCACTGCATTGGTGGATACCTCTCCGCAAGCGCGGCCAGTGACGGGACGGGCGGAGTGGTTACTGTTTCGTGGCCGCGTCTTATCGATGCTATGTAAGCCTCACCTCCATATTCAGTTTTTGTCGTGCGAGTTTGGCGAAATATTTCGTCCGTCTTTTCGCCGACGGCCTTTGCCACCGTCCTGGCAAGATCGTCCGGGCTCGCGAGCGTGTCCTGATCAATCCTCAGACCCATGGCAGGCGCATCAAGCCTGCCCCAACGGTCGGTCAAGTGGGTCAGCAGTGACGTCTTTCCGACTCCGGGTGCGCCCTGAAACAGTAGCGTCATGCTGGATGCCGGCATTCCATTTTGTACTTCTGCAAACGCATAGGCGGCGGTCTCTTCGACCGCGGCAATCTCAACGTCACGCCCGACAAAAAAGACTGCTTTATCGCGGTCGCGTACCTGGAGGAAGGACTGAAGGCCTTCCAGGTCCGGTCCCGCTGAACTCGATTTGGGGTCTGCCATGGGTGACATCCTAACGAAATGTCAATTTCAACGGAAGGAGGACCCTGACTGGCGATTGGTCGATGACATGGAATACGATGTCGTATTCACCCAGTCACGACGCATTTTCGGTCTGACTCCGCAGGCAAATTTCGTGAGAGCGTTCGGCAGGACCGGTGAAACGTCGTGCTCCCCGGATTTGAGCAGTACTGGAACGGTGCCTTTCGGTACAGCCTGTCCATTCCGGGCCGTTTGGGCGCTTCAGAACGCTTCCAATTTCCGTGTACTGTTGGGTGCCGATCGTGTTCGTGTCCTAACCGCCAAAAGGCACCAAGATCACCTTCGCTGTTCGCCTTTTGCGGGACGGAGAGCCTTTGATTGGAAATGGTTGTGCGTTTCATCGGGATATCGAGCGCGGCAACATTGCCCGACGATCCGTTCAGGCCGGGGTTCGGCAGGCTACCTCCCTTCCTTGAGGGGCGGGGCAAAGAGAAAGACCATTTGCGCACCCTGATTCGCCGCATTCGCGCCAGGGAACGGGATTCCGAGGTCGTATTGCTTCACGGCCTGCGGGGAAACGGCAAGACCGCCCTGATCGGATGGCCGGAGAGCGAGGCCGGCGACAGCCTCAACCTGCGGCAAAACAAGGTCCGCTTCATTCCGACCCGACGGCGGTTGTGGAAAACCTGCTCGGCAGCCACCAGGACGAGAGCCTTGAGGAGACGACGCACGGAACGATCAGCGGTGGAGTGCCCCGGCATTGATGGCCCTGGCGGATTTCCAGGTAAGTCGAAACGGCCAAGCCCGGAAACGGTACGGCAACGCGGGCGCGCAGGCATACGACGTGCCCCACGGATAACGCAAATCCCGGTCAGACGGGCGGAGTCCCGTACGTGTGAAAGGATTCGATAGTCTTGAGTCCCCACGCCTGACCCTTTTTCCGTTCAGACTCGCTCCATGTCACAGTCTCCCAATCGGGCTGCAGGATCAGGCGTGCCCCGGTATTCGCCAGTTCGACCCGGTTTCCGGCAGGTTCCCAGACGTACAGGAAGAATGTCCCTTGAATCGCGTGTTTGTGCGGGCCTGTTTCGATGTAAACGCCGTTCTCCAGGAAGATGTCCGCTGCGCGCAGGACGTCTTCCCGCTGATCGACCACGTAGGTCAGGTGATGAAAACGTCCGTGCCCGCCGGCATGATCTTCCGTACAGGCGAGATCATAGGTCTTGTTGTTGACCGTGAACCAGCATCCGCCCAGCCGGCCGTCGCCATACCGTATCTGCTCGGTTACCCGGGAACCGAAACAGGTGATCATGAAATCCCTGAATTCCGAAACGTCGGTGGCCAAGAGGTTCACATGATCGATCCTGCGGGGGCAGCAACCCCGTCCATGGTAGCGCTGGGCGAGGTTCTTGAGCGCCGGGCGTTCATCCCCGAACGCGACGTACTTGCGTGTCTCCCAGTAAAGCTCGAAGGCATGGCCGAACGGATCCTCGAAACGGAACGCAGGACCGTGGCCCAGGTCGCCTTCAACCCAGCCGCAGGTCTTGTAACCCGAGGCCTGGATCGCTGCCACGCGGCGCTCAAGCGCTTCGGGTGACGACACCCGGTATCCGACGTGGCCAACGCCGGTCGCCTGGTGTCTCGTCAGCTTGAGCGTGTGAAACTCGTAGTCGTCGAAAGCGCGGAGGTAGACGCTGTCCCCTTCACGGCCGCTTTCCGTCAGCCCATAGACATGCGTGAAGAAGTCGAGACTGTCCTCGAACCTGTCGGTCAGGACCTCAACATGACCCAGATGTGCAACGTCGAAACAGGGTTCCATCGGCTTTCTTCAGGCAAAAGACGTTCCGTCAAAAGGTGTTCGGGCCGTGCGCGGAATCGCGGCTGACGTGACCGCACCATCCGCCCCGGTCCCGGCAATGACCGTGGTGGTTCCAGGCAAACGCTCGAACCGGGATCATCTCTATCCGTTCGCCGGACATGGCTGCAAGACCTTCGGCCGGGGAACCGGGCAACAGGCGCACGGTTCGGCGCCGTCTATCCTTCAGGCCCTGTCGGGATGACCGGCGAACAGGGCATTCCTCGACATGAACTTCACCGGGCCGGCTTTTTGGCAGGTCAATCGGGGTGACCACCCGTGCTGTTGCTGGTTCGCGCCGACAAACAAGTCGCGCCCCGGCCGGGACATGAGATTTTGGCGTGAAGCGTTCATTCAATCGCGCAAAGATCCCGGTTGGCCAATTCCCGGAACGCGCTCTTCTGCCAGGCCCCGATTGTCTCTCCCAAGCATGCCGCGGTCTTGAGTGGCCGGTGCAGAACCGCTTCGGTCAACGATACCCCGTCATGCACACAACACCTGCTGATCACTGTTGCCGCAAAGGGCAGCCATCCGGGCGAAAACGTCGATGCCAAGCTGGCGGTAGAGATCGAGCATGTCGACCATGACCCAGTTCTCGCGGACCAGGCCATCTTCCATTCGCCAAAAATCCAGGCTTCGGCGGGTGAATGATCTTCCGGTTGGGGCAAGGCCCAGGAATCCGTCGCCCGAATGAGTTGCGGTTCCCGAGGGCCATCCGCAAAAGGCGACGAAATCATGGTCACCGAAGAAGACGCCCTTGTCGAGAGCACGAACATTGTCGCTGAGCCCCCTGCGAAACCCTTTCAGTACCGAGTCGCGGATGCCCCCGTGTCCGCGCGCCGTGCCAATGCCGGCGGGGCCGTACCATGAGCAATTCGGATGCCAATACCCGGCAAGACCTCGATCGGGATTCTGTGCATCGCCCTGTTTCAGGTCATTGAGCATATCCAACACGGCCTGCACGGATTGCGCGGCCTTGTCCGCATCATGCGGTTCGCCGATCACTCCCAGCCCGTTCGCAGGCCCGGGGCACATCCACTCCACGCCAATCTGGGGCGCCATGGGCCAGACGCCGGCCTGAAGCATCACTTGAGGAATGTCCCAGAGCCCCGTCATTTCCGCGATCCCGTCGCCTTCGACCAGGTAATACTCGTGATAACGCATGAAGACCGGCCTGTTGATGGCCGGGATGCCAAGCCATGGCTTGACAAGGGTGCCGACCGCGTTGCCCGCGAGCCCGACCCAATTGCCGCTCTGGCCCTCGCCCCACCGGGCACCCGCCATGACGATGAATTCGTTGCGCTCCATATCGGGCATGACCTCGAAGAGCGGTGCATAAGCGCCATTCCACAAGCCCGTGTAGCCACGCATGTCCTCAAAAGGATAGCCGAGCCGAATCCGGGCATCCTTCCTTACGGTTTTCTCGAGGCTCCACCTGACGCGCGCCGGTTTCCCGCTGCGAAGCGCAGCGCGGAGAGGTTCAAGCAACGCCTTGTTGTCGTCGTGAATGGACATCAGACTGTCACGGTTACGCAAATCCGTTCCATGTCGGACACCTGTTCAAAAGACTCCGGACTCCCGTTCGAGTGCATCGAATTCCGCCCATGTTCAAGGGCAAGTTTGGCTTCGAGAAATGCATGTTGCGGGTGATCGGGAAGCGAATCCGAACTCTGGGTCCCGGCGTCAGCCGCATTTGGCCCGCAGGGCATCGCGTCAACTCGGGCCAGTGACAGGGCCGGAGCACAGGTCCCCACCGATACATCGACACGAATCCGGGAACGATTTCAAATTGTGGACGGCCGAAAGAGCGAAAGTACCGATCCGGGTTCTTCAGTTCGGTCTCAGGGTTTCCTTCGTCGACGACAGGCTGAGTTCGGGATAGTCGCGCCGGACCCTGTCGATGTCCCATGCCAGGCGGACCAGGTAGACGACATCGCCATCATGGTCGACTGCCATGAGTGACGGGTTCTTTTTTCCGAAAGCTTCAACCTGTTCGGCCGGACCCTCCATCCATCGTGCGGAAATGAACTGGGTCGGCTCAAACCTGACCGGGATCCGGTACTCTTCCTGCAGGCGGCTTGCCAGGACATCAAACTGGAGTTCGCCAACCACGCCGACGATCCAGTTGACACCGACCCGGGGACGGAACAGTTTTGCCGCACCCTCTTCGGCAAACTGCGTGAGGGCCTTTTCAAGGTGCTTCGACATCAGCGGGTCGTTGACCATGACCGTCCGGAGAATTTCCGGGGCAAAGGTCGGGATCCCCGTAAACCGTAACAGTTCCCGTTCCGCGAGCGAATCCCCGATTCGGAGTTGCCCGTGATTGGGGATGCCGATGATGTCGCCCGCCCAGGCTTCCTCCGTCAGGGTTCGGTCGGATGCGAGGAACAAGACCGGACTGGCGATCGAGACCGGTTTCCTTGTTCGGGCATGAACGAGTTTCATTCCCCGACGGAAGTGTCCTGAACACAACCTGAGAAAGGCGACACGGTCCCGGTGCCTTGGATCCATGTTTGCCTGCACCTTGAACACGAACCCGGAGACTTCGTGTTCGTGCGGCGACACCTGGCGCTGGACGGCCGCCCTGTCGCCGGGAGCGGGAGCAAGGGTTCCGATAGCGTCCATGAGTTCCCTGACGCCATGGGAATAGAGCGCGGAGCCAAACCATATCGGCGTGAGATTGCCCTCGAGGAACGCCTCCCGGTCCATAGACGGGAGAAGCGCCCTTGCCATTTCGACTTCTTCGCCGAGCGCGCTCATTTGCTCATCCAAAAGGATTCCGGCGAGTTCCGGACCGTCGAGGGGGAACGACCCGGTTGGGCGTGCCGCGACATCCCGAGGCGTACGCTCCATGATCTCGACACGATCGGTTGCCAGGTTGTAGCAGCCTTTGAAGTCCCGTCCCGATCCGATCGGCCAGTTTGCGGGAACCACGTCAATCGCCAGGCTGTCCTGGATTTCTTCAATGATTTCGAACGTGTCCCGCGCATCCCGGTCCATCTTGTTACAGAAAGTGAGGATCGGCATGTCTCGCAGGCGGCAGATCTCGAACAGTTTTCGCGTCTGGCTTTCAACTCCTCTGGCGCCATCGATAACCATGATGGCTGCATCGACCGCCGTCAGGGTCCGGTAGGTGTCTTCGGAGAAATCCGCGTGGCCGGGAGTGTCGACCAGGTTGAACCTGAAATCGCCGAAATCGAAAGACATGGCCGAGGCGGAAACCGAGACACCCCGTTCCTTCTCGACCTTCATGAAATCCGACCGGGTGCGCCGGGCATTTCCCTTGGCCCGGACCTGCCCGGCCATTCGAATCGCTCCGCCGTGAAGCAGGAACTGTTCGGTCAGCGTCGTCTTTCCCGCGTCGGGATGCGAAATGATCGCGAATGTTCTCCGCCTGGCGATCTCCAGCGGAACGGAAGGACTGTCATGAGGGGGCTTCTGCATCGGCGTCCTATACGTACCGCCTCAAGGCGAGACAAGAATGTCCGGACGGCCGCGACCGGGACGATGTGTCGCCATTTGTGCTTGCCCAGTGACGGGATCACGCGACATCCAGCGCGCCGATTTCCGTGGCGACCGGAACAGCACGTTGTCGTCCGCCCCGGAATACGAAGCGGCTGTTTCGCGGCCGGTCCCTCGATTTGGAACGGGAATCCGGTTTCGGCCTGCCGGGGAACTGACGGAGTTGTTTTTCCTGATGCCCGCGTCCAGGTCCAGTCCCGGTCTGCACATCCAGGCCCGGAAGAGCTTCGGCTTTTCCGCAGGCGCCCAGGCGTTGGATTCTGCAAGCCGTGCCCGTAGGGTGATCATGCGCGCCGGTCGCAGCTACGCAGGTCCCTGGACACCAGCCCCGAGTCTTTCCCGAACTGAGGTTTTTTTGAACATCGTTGCATTTTTTTCAAGCACTGCATTGACGTTTCTTCTAGTGGGACCATAGTGGGCAAGCTGGGATTTTCAGGAGAATTCGCTCATGTCTTACAAAGCCTACGCCGCCACGATGCAGAGCGTCTGGTTCAGCGAGGACGAAGGGACAAGCTGGAACCGCCTGCTGACTCCGACCGGTGGCTTCTACAACGAGGCGCGGGTTTGGGCGGTCCACACGCACGCCGACCGCCCGGGCGAGGTGCTGGCGGGCTCGGACCAGGGTCTCTATCGCTACACCGAAGAGGCCGGGCGGTTCGATTACATCCCCTCGCCGATGGACAACCTCCACATCCTGAAGATCGCCCAGTCGCCCGCCGATCCGGATTTCATCGTTTGCGGCACGCGACCGGCAGAGATCTTCATATCCGAGAACAACGGCGCGAGCTGGCGCCGTTCCAATCTCGACGCTTCGACCGAATGCTGGTTCATCAACACATCGCGTGTGACCTCGATCCATTTCGACCCGGCGGACGCCGACACCATCTGGATCACCATCGAGATCGACGGCGTCTTCCGCTCCACCGATCGCGGCCGGACATGGAAGATGATCATCCGGGGGTTGCATGACAACGACACCCACGATCTCGTCTTCCGCGACCGCGATGACGGCAGCCGCACGGTGCTCTGCTCGACCGAGGACGGCGTGCACCGGTCGGACGACAATGGCAAGACATGGCAGCAACTGGAGGTCCCGCAGGCAAAGTGGGAATATTTCCGTTCGCTCAAGCAACCGGAAGAAAACTCCGACACGGTGATCGCCAGTGTCGGCGACAAACCGTCCGGAGAGGCGGGAGAGCTTCTGATCTCCAGGGATTTCGGGATGACCTGGGAGATCTGCGAGATGTCCCATCCGGCCAATTCCACGATCTGGACCATCGGCACGAACGCTGCCGACACCAGCCTGCTTTTTGCCGCCACGATCTTCGGCCAGATCTTCAAGAGCACCGATGGCGGCGAAAGCTGGCAGAAAATGAAACGCGAACTGGGCGAGATCCGAATGATCACCTGGGCGCCGCTCTGAGGAGGACGAGATGTTTCTTTTGAAACCACATGTCGCCGGGCCCGAGGGCCAGGTCACGACGCCCGACGTTATCGTTGATTACCTGGAGGTTGACGGTGAACGGCGTCCCTTGAGGTTCCTGACCCACGAATGCTGGCAGCAGGCGGACAAGGACACCGCGGCGCGGCCCGCCTACTGTGTCATGGCGCTTGGCGGCGGGGCCCTGATCCTGCCGG
Organism: Paracoccaceae bacterium; assembly: GCA_026707935.1. GTDB lineage: Bacteria > Pseudomonadota > Alphaproteobacteria > Rhodobacterales > Rhodobacteraceae > JAPPHA01. The sequence goes on along the minus strand of JAPOVX010000153.1, from coordinate 25,384 downwards.
GTTCGGTTCTTTCGAACGGGTTCGTGGTCGTGGCGCGGCAGGCATGGCGCCTCGGCAATCTCGACGGCCACGTCGGTGACGTGACTCTCAACGGCACGCCGTTCGGGGACCTTGGTCTGCCCGCCGACATGATCGAGGCTGCGGGCGGCACCGGGGACGCGCTTCCGCGCGGGTTCCTGCTTGTGAAGACGGCGGGAGCAACCGGAGACACCGCGGTGCTGTCCGACCTGGTGCTGGGGCGGGAGCTGTTGCACAGGTTGCACCTTGATTCTCTCGACGGGGACAGGTGGGGCGACGCGCGCCCGCGTCCGCGTTATTCGGTAGGACCGACGCAAAAAGAGGTGCCCCACTACATCTGACGTGCAGCCCGCGATGGTTGACGGTAACTGGGACTTCATCATCGTCGGTGCGGGCGCCGCGGGGTGCGTGCTGGCGAACCGGCTGAGCGCAGATCCCGGGACACGTGTCCTGCTGATCGAGGCGGGCGGGCGCAACCGGAACCCCTGGATCAGGATTCCGGTCGGATACTTCAAGACCATCGGCGACCCCCGCTTCGACTGGCGTTTCAAGACTGAACCGGAACCGTACCTGGGTGGCCGGTGTATCGGACGGCCGCGTACGATTCGAGATCACCGACTTTTTGCCGCGGCCGCGAAAGCATTCGGTCTCCCGTTCAACCCCGACTGCAAAGGGGAGCAACAGGAGGGTGCCGGTTACTACCAGACCGCGTCCTGAAACGGCTTGCGGGTCAGCGGCGCGCATGCCTGCCTCGACCCGACCCCTGGTCGGGCGGATTCGCGGGTGCTGACGGACGCACGGGTTCTCGGTATCGAATTCAACGGTTGCCGGGCGAGCGGGGTCCGAGCCCGTCTCGACTCGGTAAACCGGCGGTTCGCATGCAAGGGCGAGGTGCCTCTTGCCGCGGGCGCGGTTGGGTCGCCACAGTTGCTTATGCATTCCCGCGTTGGACCGGCCGGGGAAATCGCACGGTTCGGGGTCTCGCCGGTTCCGAATGCTTCCGGGATCGGCACGAATTTGCTGGCCCACCTTGAGATTCACAACGCCCACAGGGTGCGGAACCCGACGCTGAACCAGCGCCTTGACTCGGTCTGCGTGCGCGTCTGGATGTGGATTCAATTTGCGTTGCGGTGCCGCGGTCCGCTCGCCATGGGAGCGGCGGCGATCTTTGCCTTTCCGGGAAGCGCGCCCGGGGTCGATCGCGCGGACATCCGGTTCAACGTCTTGCCCTGGTCGAGCGACAACCCGGGCAAGGGGTTCCACGAGTTTCCGGGCTTCACGATTTCAATCTGCCCGACCCGCCCGGAGTCCCGTAGCGAGATCCGGCTGAAGTCACCCGATCCGATGGATCCGCCCGCGATCCAGGCCAACTGCCTTTCGACCGAGAGGGACCGCCGGACCACCGTGGCGGGACTACTGAAAGCGCGGGAGATTTGCCGCCGTGCGCCGGTTTCAGATCAGATCGAGGAGGAGCTCTGGCCGGGGCCTGGTCTCGCAGAGGCAGGCAATGCGGCGTTGCTGAAGGGTATCAAGGAACGCGTTACCACAATTTCCCGCCTATGCGGCACGGTTGCGATTGGGGAAGGCAGGCCCCTGGACGAGTGCTGCCGGGTGGGGAGCCGAGGGATTGAGGGTGGTAGATGCTTCGGTCATGCCTTCGATTCTCTCGGGCAACATCAACGCGGCAGTGAACATGATTGCCGGGAAGGCGAGTGACATGAGCCTGGATGATGCGCGGTCGGTGCACCAGGTTGCGCGCCGATCCAACATGTTGAATAGAATTATCTTTTGGGAAACCCCGGATTTCGGCCGGGGGCGGGCGCTTCCTTGGCTCCGGCTGGTTTCGAATGACCTCGGCAATGCGTCCGCACCTTTCCCGGTCACTGCGACAGGTGACGCGTCATCGCCTCAAAAACCGGCGTTCCGGTGGTACCGCACTCGCCGATGACGGCCATGTGGTTCTTGCCGGGGCTTTCGAAATAATCCACCGAGTTTCCGTTCCTTCGAAGCACTTCCGCGAAGTCCCGGGACTGCCGGACAAAGGCCGGTGTCTCGGCCCCGCCGCAGCAGACCGAGACCGGAAGGTTCGGGGCGGGAAGATGGAGGCACGGACTCATGGAGCGCGCGGTTTCCGGGTCCATCTCGAGCCACGTGTTGGGATCCTCGTCAAGCAGGGGGACCAGGTCATAGAGCCCCGAGATCAGCGTGAGCGAACGGATGTTTCTCGTGATGGGTCCGGTCGCGATCATGGCGGCAAGATGCGCTCCGGCGGAGTTTCCGACGAGGTGGATCCGGGTCGCGTCGATGCCGTACCCGGCACCGTTCGCCACGACCCATTCGAGCACGGCCCGGGCGTCATCCACGATCTCCGGCAAGGTAAATTCGGGCGCCAGGCGGTAGTTCGGCACGATCCAGGCCACGCCGCGCGGCTGCCATTCGATGGCCGGAAACCACCGGTCCTCCTTCTCTCCGAGCTTCCAGTATCCGCCGCGAAGGAACAGGAGCGCGGGCGCGTCCTTGCCTGCCGGAAAGATGTCGAGGCGCTGGCGGGAATGGGATCCGTAAGCGATGTCGAACGCCGCGCCGGGCAGCGCCGCGGCGGGCCTGGAGCGTTCCGCCATTTCGGCCTGCGCCTCGGCAAAGCCGGGCGTGTCCGGAGGAAGATCGTAGGCGCCGGCCATGCGCCTATTTCTTGTAGGTCTCGCACGCGGCGACGGAAATCGGGCAGGGCTCGACAGTACACCTCACTTCGGTCTGGACGTGGCGTTCCACGGTCGGCTTCATCGTTCCGCCGTCGGGTTCGCCCCATGTCAGGCTCACTTCGGTTCCCGGCTCCGCCGCGTCTTCATCCAGCAGCGCCAGTGAGATCCAGCTGCGGACATTCGAGGTATACACCGGGTAGTGGGAAATCCCCACGGTTCGCCCGTTCAACCGAACCTCATCGTAAGGACAGGTCGCGTAGTGGGACGCCGGCATGTCCATGAACTTGTACCGCTCCCCTTCGCCGAGCTGGGAAGCGAAGATCTTCACCACGTCGTCCTTCGACCAGCGGAGCGTGCGCTTGTGCCGGTGCGGTTCGGAGGCCTTCTTCTCGAGCGCATCGCGGCCGATGAAGTCATGGTCGAACTTCACGATATGGCCATAACCGAGGTCGTAGGGCGTGAGGTAGTAGTCTTTGACAGTCGTACCGATGAAGGAGCCGCCGAGTGACAGGTTGGCCTCGAGGCTGTCCGCCGAGAGCCACGAGCGGTAATCGGCAAGGGCGTCGCCCGTGTAGATCGCCGGCAGCGGTGACGGGAACCAGCCGCTTTCATGGGCGACGGTCGAATATGTCCTGGATCCTGCCGCGCGCAGGGCTTCCGGCTCCCCGGCTTCGAGAATCGCATCGCGGATCAGGTCGTAATCGTCAAAGGGCCCGAAAAGTTCCAGCCCGGCCGCGCCGGCCATGCCGTGCCGCAGTGCGCGAACCCTGCGGCCCGCTATGCTGATCTCTCCCATGCCGAAGAACCTGAAGCCCTCGATCGGCCCGCCGTTGAGCTTCTCGAGGATGCTCCAGGCGTTTGGCCCCTGCACCTCGAACCGATAGTTCTTGCGCCGTCCGGCGTTGTCGAGCGCCCGGCTGTCCAGCTCGAATTCCACGTCGAAGCCGTGCCTTTCGCCATGGTAGATGACCCAGTTGGCATTCATCGGCTTGTTGACGATGTTCACCATCTCCTCCTCGAGGATGAAGATGATCGCATCGCCGACGATGAAGCCGTCTTCGGTGCAATGGACGAGCTGCTTGGCAATGTCGCGGCGCCAGTTGGCCATGGAGTTGGCGGCGACGAATGCGCACAGGGCCCTGGTGTCCGGCCCCTTGATCAGGAGATCGGTCATGTGGAAGGACTGGTCGAAGAGTACCGCGCCATGGCGCCAGGCCTCCTGCTCGTCGCGCCAGTTGGTGAATTCGGCCTTGATCGGAAACTGGTAGGGACCCGCGGGAGCATTTCTGAGCATCGTCAGCGGGTCACCGGCGGCATCGATCTTGTCCTGGAGCGTCGCTATCGTCATAGTTGATTCCACTTGTTCCTTTTCGTCTTTACTAGTGGGCAGAAAATGGGCAGAGTGCAAGTCAAAACTGGTACCGGGGAACAAATGGGCCGTATCGAAACGAAACTGTCTGAACTGGGCATAGTCTTGCCGGAACCACTGGTCTTGCCGAGTCCGAATCGTACATCGGCCGTGCAAGTCGGCGCGATGCTCTATGTTTCGGGTCACGGTGCCGCTCTGCTGGAAGACGAGAGCGTGAAGCGCCGGGGAAAGGTCGATGTCGACATTACGGCGGATGAAGCCTATGCAACCGCGCGGGCGGTGGCGGTCAAGATGATCGCGACAGTCAGGCATCATGTGGGCGATCTCGACCGGATCCGGAAGGTTGTGAAGATCCTTGGAATGATCAATTCGCACCCGGATTTCGAAAAACCCAATGCCGTGCTGAACGGGGCGAGCGATCTGTTCTACGAGGTTTTCGGGCCCGAAATCGGATGTCACGCCCGTTCTTCCGTCGGAGTCGAAACCCTTGTCGACCGCCAGCCTGTCGAAATCGAGGGAATCTTTCTGATCGGCGACTAGGTTTGGCTGCACTTAACGAAGATATCACGGCACTCGTCGAGGAAGTCAGGAATTTCTGCGCCCGGCACGGGATTGCGGAAAGCACGTTCGGGCGACATGCGGTCAACGATGGAAAGCTGGTCAGCCGGATTTCCAGCGGCAGTTGGATCGAGGAAGAAACGGCACGCCGAGTGCATGACTTCATGGAACGGGCCGAACGCGGCGAAGTCGCGCTGCGTGGACGCCCGAAACGAAAGAAGTCGGACTCGAACGCCACGAAGATGGCGGAACTCATCTCCAGCGAAAGCTCGGTTCGAACGCCGGGAAGTTTCGCGTTCCACGAACAGCGGCAGCGGTTTCACATTTTCGCCAACACGACCAACGAAAGCTGGGTCGTGGCTGACCGTGTCGCGACAGAACTCGCGGACGTGTCTCCCGGACCTGACGGGTTTCGCCTTCTCTACACACCAATGGACAACGGGATCATCCTGACCCGGACATTGCGCGCCCTGCACGCACTTCACCCGGACGCGCCGGTATTGGTGGTGATGAAAGGGCGGGGGCTCGAAGACCTGCGCAACACGATGGGACGGCTTGTCGACCGGATCACCGAACATCCTCTCTCCGTCTTCGTGATGACGAACATGTACCTGCGCGAAGCAGTCGACCTGACAAAGCGTTCAGGGGACAATCCGGAGAATGTGGTCTGGCGGAACCTGGCCCTGGAAGGCCGGCGTTCCTATGACTTTCAAGGCCAGGTTGCAGGACTGTACGGCGAGCTGGCCAGGGAATGGCTGGTCCACCAGGGGGAAAATGCACAACCGGTCTATGCGGTGCCCTCGGTCGTAACGATTTACCGGTTGGACCAGGAAAGTGGGTTACAGTCCATTCTGCCGACACCAGGCGACCCGGAGCTTCGTTACAACTACGCACTCCTCAACCACCCCTACCTGCACAGCCACACGATGACGTTTCGCCTGGATTACGTTCTGAGGCCGGTTTTCGACCGGCTGGCGGCTGGCGGGCGCATGACCGTCATTCAGGGCTACCCGCGCGATCCCGCGCATGAACTCGTCGGGCGCATTTGGCCCGAGCAGGCGCTCCCGGTCATCAGCCGGTACGATGTCATCCGTGACTTGCGCAAGGATTTGGCGGGAGAAGGATTTACCGTTTCAGGATTGACGGACACCAATGCTCTCTTTCGCTTCGACATGCACACCCTCCCCGTCCTGGAGGGCCACAACCTTGGAACCCAGTCGCTGTCGGCCGCTTTCAACAACGCGGTCTATTTTGCACAGGTGCGCGAAGAACTGGTCCAGGACGCCATCCGCGAGGGTCGCCGGTATCTTGAAATCACCGAACAGGTGCTTCGGGAGAACGGCGGGCTCTGGTTCGTGAACGAGGCATTCTCGGTTACGAGAAAAGGCGCATGATCGAGCTGGACCGCTCCGAAGCCGCGAAACTCGCGAGGTGTTTTGCACCGTCCAGTGCCGCGATCATCGGCGCATCCACCGATCCGATGAAGTTCGGCGGGCGGGCGCTGAAATTCTGCCTGGAGCGGGGGTATCGGGGTCGGCTCTACCCCGTGAACGCCAGGAACGACGTGGTCCAGGGCGTGACGGCTTTTCGGACGGTCGGCGAATTGCCGGAAGCCCCGGATGTCGCTGTCATCGCGGTGCCCGCACCGCAAGTCAGGGAAAATCTCGTCGCGGCGGGGGAGAAAGGCGCGAAGGTCGCCATCGTCTATGGCGCCCAGTTTGCCGAAGCCGGCCCGGATGGCGCCGCTCGCCAGCAGGAGCTCCTGGACATCGCCAGGTCCTTCGGAATGCGGATGATCGGTCCGAATTGCATGGGCGTCATGTCATTGGCTTCGGGCTTCGTCGCGAGTTTTTCTTCGGCACCCGAACATCACGATGGTCACGGCTGGCCTGAAATCGGAACGCTTTCCGTTGCAAGCCAGTCCGGTGCGGTGGGCATCCAGATGTTCGCCCAGTTGCGCGACCGGGGCCTTGGGATCGCGAACTGGATTTCAACCGGAAACCAGGCGGATATCGATGTTGCGGATGCCGTTGCGTATTTCGCAGCCGACGATGCCACGAAAACCATTGCCGTCTACATGGAAGACGCCAGCAGGGGCCTGAAGCTGCTGCAGGCACTGGAACTGGCGCGGTCTGCACGCAAGCCCGTGGTGATCCTGAAGGTGGGAACGACTCCGCTCGGGGGCGCTGCGGCGGCCGGGCATACGGCGGCAATGTATGTGGAGGATCGCGTCGTTGGCGATCTCCTTGCCCAGTACGGCGTGCTGCGGGCGGGTTCGATCAGTGAACTGATCGATCTTGCTGCGGCGTGCAATGCAGGGGTGGTGCCGGCGTCGAACGAGGTCGCCGCGGTGTCGGTATCGGGCGGCGGGGCGGTCATGATTTCGGATGCCGCCGCAACGGGCGGCCTGGAATTGCCCGGGTATTCGCCTTGTGAGCTCACGGAATTGAAAGAGGCAAATTCCTTCGTCAACGACCGCAATCCGATCGACATCTCGGCCCCGTCAATGAGCAACATGGCGATAACCGGCGGCCACCTGAAATGGGGAACGGAGCGCGGACATCCGACCATGCTCGGCTACATCAGCCACGTTCCGCTTGTCCCGCGCACGCGCACGGGAATTCTGCCCCGACTCGTGGAATTGCCGAGCGGCAACCCTGGCCAGCTGATCGCCATTGCAGGGAACTTTCACGGAGACGACCGGCGGGAACTGGTCAGGGCGGGTCTCGCGGTTTTCGACGACCCCACCGTTGCGACCCGGTCGGTTGCAAAGCTGGTCCGTGCCGGCAAGGCATTCGCAAAGGCGCATGGGTGGCCAAAAGCACCAGCCCCGACGACCGACGACGTCCCTGCGGCGCTGGCCGATGCCGGCGTCGCCATGGTCGACAACCACCCGGTTTCGGATGAGGCCGATGCACTGGATGCTTTGGACGAATATTCGGAAATCGTGCTCAAGCTGACCGCGCCCGGTTTGAGGCACCGAACGGAGCTGGACGGAGTCCGGCTCCGCCTCGGGTCGAAGGCGGATGTCCGCCGTGCCTTCGATGACTTGTCGGCGAAGGTTGCGGAACACGGGGCCCGGTTTCCCGGGCTGTCCATCATCGCCCAGGCGATGGTGCACGGAGCCGAGTTCCTGCTCGGCGTTCGGCGGGACCCGCATTTCGGGCCACTGGTCCTGTTGGGGTCAGGAGGCACGATGTGCGCGCTCTTCGACGATCTCGGTTATCTCAAGTCGCCGATTTCGGAGGGGGATGCTGAACTGATGCTTGGCTCCGTCAGGATGTCCATGATGTTGGATGGCTGGCGCGGTGCGCCCGCGCTGGACCGGAGCGCGCTCCTGGATGCCGTCAAGGGCCTGGCGTCCGCTGCACCGGGGTTGCCGTCACTGGAAATCAACCCCTTGATCGTGGCGCAGGAAGGCGCCTTCGGCGTTGACCTGGTGATTGCGGACGAGACTGAATGAAAGAAGTCCTGAACCTGATCGACGGACGGGACGTCGAAGGCGACGGGCCCTTGATCGAGGATATCGATCCTTCGACCGGCAGGCCGATCGCGACATTTCGCGAGGCGGGCACGACCCAGGTCGGCGAGGCCGTCGAGGCAGCCAGGCGCGCCTTCGATGCCGGTGCCTGGTCACGGGCGTCGATCCCGGAACGGCAATCGGTGCTCAGGCGTGCGGCATCGGCCATACGCGACGCCGCGGACGAGATTGCCGAACTGCAAATCGCGGAAGTCGGAATCGTCCCAATGGCCGTGCGCGGCCAGCTGAAAATTGGCGCGGCCTGGTTCGACTATTTCGCCGATTTCCTGACGACGCTCACCGGGCAGGTCCACGCGCAGACACCCCGGTCCACGGTCATCGTGGAGCAGGAGCCAATCGGGGTTTGCGCGATGTTCACTCCATGGAACGTGCCGGTCGCGCTATCGACCGTGAAACTGGCGCCCGCGCTTGCGGCGGGCAATTCGGTCGTGTGGAAACCGTCGGAATTGGCGCCGCAGGTTTCCCGGCGGTTGGCTGAACTGATTCAGGGCGCCGGGCTGCCCGGGGACGTGCTGAACGTCGTCAACGGGCGCGGCGCCACGACTGGCGCGGCATTGACGGAAGCTAACGGGATCGACATGATTTCCTTTACCGGCGGGCATGCCGGCGGTGCCGCCGTTGCCGAGGCCGCCGCGCGCCGGCACCTGCCGTGCGTGACCGAGCTTGGCGGCAAGTCCGCCACCATTGTCTTCGACGATGCGGACATGCAGGCTGCGGTTCGCGGTGCGGTCATGTCGGCATACGGCAACAACGGCGAAGCCTGCCTCAACGGCACCCGCGTCCTCGTACACGAGGGAATCTCCGACGAATTCCGGGCGGCGTTTTCCAGTGCCGCCCTGGGATTGAATGTCGGGAACCCTCGCGAGGACGGCGTACTCGTCGGGCCGATGATATCCGGCCAACACCGGGACCGGGTCGCGTCGTACTACAATCCCGGCAACGGCCGGACCCTCTTCGGCGGAGACTGTTTCGGAGATGGTTTCTTCATAAGGCCGGGGGCCATCGAGGTCGCATCGAGCGACTGCCCGCTCTGGAGAGAAGAGGTCTTCGGACCGGTTGCCGCGTTTCGGAGATTTTCGAACGAGGCTGAAGCGATCGCGTTGGCCAACGACAGTGATCACGGACTGGCCGGATATGTCTGGACCAGGGATATCGGCCGGGCGATGCGTGTCGCAAGGGGGGTTCGGACCGGTACCATGATGGTGAACTCGGTCTTCCAGCGAGAGCTCAACGCGCCATTCGGAGGCTACAAGTCCTCGGGCGTCGGCCGTGAGGGCGGGTTGCATTCCTGGATGAACTACACGGAAACCAAGACGACCGTGATTTCCCATGGATAGGATGCTCGACGGCAAGCGGATAATCGTGACCGGCGCGGCCCAGGGAATCGGCGCGGCCCTGGCCGAAGGGTTCGCAACAATGGGCGCCAGGGTCGTGCTGGCCGACATCGACGACCCCGAACCCGGGGCGGCGAAGATCAGGGCTTCCGGCGGGGAGGCGAAAGCCGCACGGGTTGACGTAACCCGTCCGGAAGACTGTGAAGCGATGGTTGCGCGGGCCGAGGAGGCGTTCGGCGGCCTGGACGGTCTGGTCAACAATGCCGCTCTTTTCGCGATCCTTCCGATCGCGATGCACGACGAGATCGAACCGGACCTCTGGGACCGGGTCATGGCTGTCAATGTCAAGGGCCCCTGGCTTTGTACGCGTGCTGCCGTTCCCGCGATGGAGCGCGCAGGAGGCGGGTCCATCGTCATGATTTCGACGAACCGGATTTTTCACGGATACCCGGGCATGCTGCATTACGACGCTTCGAAAGGGGCAGTTCTCGCCATGACCCGGTCGCTGATTCGGGAACTGGGGCCGAAAAACATCCGCGTGAACACCATCGCGCCCGGTTTGACGATGAGCGAAGGCGTACTGGCGCGTGACGGGATCGCCGACCGGGCGCCGGCGATCGCCGCGGCACGGTCCATTTCGCGCGATCAGCAACCGGAGGACCTTGTGGGACCCTGCGCGTTCTTCCTCAGCGATCACGCGGGTTTTGTAAGCGGCCAGTCGCTAGGCGTCGATGGCGGCGGCGTGATTCACTAATTCACGAGAGGGCGAACATGGCGATCGTAAGCGTTACCATCATCGAGGGGCGAGAGCCGGAAGTGAAGCGCGCGCTGATGGCGCGCTTGACGGATGCAGTCGTCGATGTGCTGGGGGCCGAACCACGGCAGGTGCGGGTCTTTGTCAACGAGGTCAGGGACGGCGACTATGCGGTCGGCGGCAAGCCGGTGATCCTGTGCGGTGAAGGCCATGGCTGAAACCCAGAGCTTTGTCGACGGGGCCGCCGGGGTGATCCGGTTCACGCGGCCCGAGGCACGAAATGCACTCACCGACACGATGCTCTCCGAGACGCGGGCGGCGATGGAGAGGTGGGAACTTGACAGCTCCATTGCAGCCGTCGTGCTGACCGGCGACAAGATCGCCTTTTGTGCCGGCGGAGACGTGAAGGGAACCGCGTCATCCGACATGGCTGCTTTCGACAAGTACCGATATCGCCACAACCAGTCCGTCTGGCATGAATTCATGCGGTTTCTTGCGCGCTATACCAAGCCGGTCATCGCGGCGGTCGAGGGATACGCCGTCGGTGGCGGGCTGGAGCTCGCTCTGCGCTGCGATTTCATTGTCGGGTCGGAGACCGCGAAGCTGGGGATGACCGAGGCGAGGCTCGGGCTTTTTCCCATCCTTGGAGGAGCCTGGTCACTTGCGAGTGCCGTCGGCGAACGCAAGGCCCGGGAGCTAGCCTTCACCGGACGCCGGGTCGGCGCGGACGAAGCCCTGGCGCTCGGGTTGCTGAACCACGTGACGCCGGCAGGCGGTGCGGTCTCGAAAGCCGTTGAAATCGCCGGCGAAATCGCCGCGTCCGCACCGCTGTCGGTGATGGCGGTCAAGCAGGCGATCAACCGCTCGGGACACCAGACCTTTGACCAGGCGCTGACCGAAAGCGGAGACCTGTCCGCGCTCCTGATGTTCTCGGAAGACCGCAAGGAAGGGCTCGATGCCTTTCTCGAAAAGCGCAAACCGGAGTTCAAGGGCGAATGAGCCATGATGCCATCATCATAGGCGGCGGCCACAACGGCCTGGCTTGCGGGGCTTTCCTGGCGCGGGCGGGGAAAAAAGTCCTGGTTCTGGAGCAAAAACCCTACGTGGGCGGGGCCAGCGTCACGGAGGAGTTCTCGCCCGGATTCCGGGCCTCGACCTATTCTTTCATCATGGGGCATCTGCACCCGAAAGTGATTGCGGAACTGGAACTGAAAAAATTCGGGCTGGAATATTATCCACAGCCCAATGTCTTCAACCCGACCGAGGATGACGGGATCATCTTCTCCAAGGACCCGGTCAAGACACGCGAACAGATCGCGCGATTCTCGCAATCGGACGCCGACAACTACCCGAAGTTCTTTGAGCGCCTGCAGTCAACCATCGAGATCCTGCGAAAGCTGCAATTGGAGACTCCCGTCAATCCGTTCCGGAAAGATCCGGTTGGCCTCTGGAAGACGGCGCGTTTTGCGTGGCGCTATCGAAACGCGGAGAAGGAAACCTACAACCTGCTGCACGCGCTCTCGATGAGCGCGCATGACTACGTGGGCCAGTGGTTCGAAAACGACCTGGTCAAGGCCAAGTTCATGTTCTGGGCGACGATCGGCGGCAACGCTGGACCCTACAGCCCGGGCACTGCCTTTTACCTGGTCACGCACCTGATTGGGCAGACCGGAATGAGCTTCTGCAAGGGCGGCATGGGCGCGATCGCCGAGGCGCTGAAGGCGAGCGGCGAGGCGCACGGAATGGAAGTGCGCTGTGACGCGTGGGTGGATGAAGTTCTTGTCCAGGACGGTCGGGCATGGGGCGTGCGCCTGAGATCGGGAGAGGAGTTGCTGGCATCGCGAGTCGTCTCCAACGCGAATGCCAGGCGGACTTTTCTCGACATGGTCGATTCCAGGCACCTGCCGGAAGAATTCGTGGATGACATCAAGGGCTTTCGATCGCGCGGCATGAGCTTCAAGTTGCTCTGCGCCGTCGACCGGTTGCCTCAGTACAGGGGATTCTCGAAAGACAAGACCGGCGTCGAGTACCCGGCCTATGCGCACATCTGCCCGACGCCGGAGTTTCTCGAGCAGGCGTTCCACGATGCGAAATTCGGATGGTACTCCGCCGAGCCATTCCTCAGCCCGAACGTGCCGAGCTACGCCGATCCGACCCTGGCGCCCGAAGACAAGCACGTGGTCGTTTTTCAGGGCGGCGTGACACCCTGCGAACTGCTCAACTCCGATTGGGATCGCGAAGGGCCGCAACTGGTCAAGAACGCGTTTTCCGTCATGGACCGGTTCGCACCGGGTTTTTCCGATAGCGTCATCGATTATCGCCTGATTACGCCGAGGGACATGGAGGCGGACATCAACCTGCCGGGCGGAAACAGCCAGCACGGGGAGCTGACGCTGGACCAGATATTCTTCATGCGGCCGGTGCCCGGGTATGCGGATTACCGCTCGCCGATCCGGGGGCTTTACCAGTGCGGTGCCTCGACCCATCCTGGCGGGGCCGTTTCGGCCGTGCCCGGCCACAATGCGGCCCGTGAGATTCTCGGTGACATGCGTTGGGGACGCGGATGATGCAAAAGCTGTTGATTTGATACGCTAGTGGGACCATAGAGGGCAGAGATTTCGTGAGTCAGGAGGAACGATGCCGCACAACGTGAAGATACCGGACTACGTGATCGAGCGGATCATGGCCAAGCGTGGCAAGCTGGAAGTCTTCGATGAATTCGAGGCGGCAAAGACCGCGTTCCTGGTCATCGACATGCAGAATTTCTACGTTGCGGAGGTCGATACGGCGATTTCCATCGTGCCCAATATCAACCGGATTGCCGCGGTCGGCCGTGAAAAGGGCGTGCCGGTGATCTGGGTGATCATGCGCTGCGCCGAAGAGGAAGGAGCACCTAGCCAGTGGAAGCTCTACCACGACTATTTCTTCACCAGTGCCAAGGCGCAGAACCACCTGAGCAAGCTGTCCCCCGGCAATGCCGGTTATGAACTCTATCCTGATCTCGATGTGCAGGACGGGGACCGGATCGTTACGAAGAAACGGTTTTCGCCTTTCATAATCGGTGCATCCGACCTGCATGGCATCCTGCAGGGCCTCGGAGTCGAAAACCTGGTCGTGGCGGGGACGGCGACGAACATGTGCAGCGAAAGCACGGCAAGGGATGCGATGATGCTGGACTACAAGGTGGTGATGGTCGAGGACGCCAATGCGGCCCGTTACGACGACGACCACCTTGCGGGATTGACGTCATTCTATCAGAGCTTCGGAGATGTCCGGACAACGGACGACGTAATCGCGATGCTCACGTGATGCCCCACGGGCACAATTAGGACAAAGGGAGGTCCGAAATGAAAATGAAAACCATTCTGTTGGCTGGCGCTCTGTCCGTCACCGCGAATTTCGCGGCGGCGCATTGCCACAACGCCGTTCCCGTCAAGACCATCTCGAACGCCTTCCCGGCCTATGAGATCATGACGGCCGCGATGCAGGCATGCGGAAATGTCGAGAGCGAACTGGACAAGGACCATCGATTGAAAATCGTCGATGCGTTTTCGGCCAATCCGTCGCTATATTCGATGACGTCGCTGACGAACTCGACTTCGGTCCCGATGATCGACGCGGATCTTCTTCGCCCGCTCGACGACCTGATCGCGGCGCATGGCGGCTCGCTGAACGAAAACCAGTTCATCAGGATCGACGGCAAGATCATGGCGATTGCCGCTTTCGCCAATACCCAGCACCTGATGTATCGCGAGGACATCCTGAGCGATCTTGGAATCGCCGTCCCGGCAACGTGGGATGAGTACATTGCCGCGGCAGAAAAGATACAGGCGGCCGCTGTGGTCGACTATCCGATCGGCCATTATACCAAGGATGGCTGGAATCTCGCATTCGTCTTCGTCAACCACTACCTCGGCGAAGGCGGCGCGTTTTTCAATGACGACTGGACCCCGTCGATCAACAACGAAAAAGGCCTTGCGGTCCTGGAGCGTATGGCAAAGCTCGGCACGCTGATGGACCCGGAATACCTGGTATCCGATACGACTTTCGTCACCAAGCAGATGCAGCAGGGCAAGATCGCGATGGCAAACCTCTGGGCGAGCCGCGCGGGCGCGGTCAACGATCCCGCTGAATCGTCGGTGTCCGGCAAGGTCGTCATGGCCGCCGGCCTGCGCGGGTCCGAGCGGATTGCATCCACGATCTGGTGGGATGGCTGGGCCGTCGCCAAGAACATCAGTGATGAAGAAGCCGAAGCGGCCTTCAAGCTGATCGTCGCGTCGATGAGCGAGGAGATCATCAAGGAAAACAACGACGACGCCATCTGGCTTGCACCGGGCTTCGTTCCGGGCGACGCCGCGCAAGGCGCATTCGCGACGGCAGGCGGCGACGCGGTGGCCTATCCGATGAACAAGTACATCGGGTCGATGCATGGTGCGCTGGGCAGCGGGCTTGCCGCTTTTATGACCGGTGACAAGGATGCGGCGACAACCCTCGCCGACATCGAAGCGGCCTATGTCTCTGATGCCACGGAAAAGGGCCTGTTGTAACAGGGCCTGTTCTCACCGTAACGGGCGCCCCGCCTGATCCGGGGCGCCCGCGCAAGCTTCCAGGGCGAGGCGAATGAAAAACAAGACGTTCGTGTTGTTCGTCGGGCCATCGGTCTTCATGATGGTTCTTTTCATTGCGGCCCCGCTCCTGTCCGTGCTTTGGCAGAGTTTCCACGTCACCCAGCCGGTTTACGAAAGGGTTGAGGTCGAGACCTGCACACCCGGTCTCCTCGGTTCCGTTTGCACGACGGACCTGAAAACCCGTCCGATCCTGGACGAGTCAGGGAAGATCCTGACCGAGACCACGTTCGTTGGATTCCAGAGCTACCGGAACGTTCTGGAGCCCGGAAAGCTGAAGGCGGCGCTGAAGGCTGGAAGCTGGCACGAAATCATGAACATCAGGTTCTGGTCGGCGCTGCGGTTCACGCTTTTCTTTACCATTCTGACCTTGCCACTGGTGCTTGGAACCGGGCTCCTGATCGCGCTTGCGGTAAACAACACCTTGCAGATGATCAAGGGGCCGTTGATTTTCGTGTCATTGCTGCCTTTCATCATCACGCCGGTGATTGGTGCCCTGTCGATCCGATGGCT
>JAPOVX010000153.1:3817-9960 GCA_026707935.1 Paracoccaceae bacterium | reverse complement strand
GGCTCTTCATCGGCGACGGGATTCTGACGGCGGGGCTGGAGTGGTGGCTTGAGAAGGACATCGCCATGTTCGCCCAGGCCTGGACGATCGAACTGATGATGTACATCTACCGGGTCTGGCACGTGGCGCCGTTTGCCTTCGTGGTTTTCTATGCGGGTTTGCAGACCGTCAACAACGATGCGGTCGAGGCGGCAATCATTGACGGGGCAACACGCTGGCAAAGGCTGCGGTACGTGATCATCCCGCACCTGATGCCACTCGTCATCTTCCTGACGCTGATCCACCTGATGGATGCCTACAGGGTCTTCGAGGAAATCGTTGGCTTCTCGTCGTCCGCCCACGTCATTTCGCTCCAGTGGCTCACGTACGAATTCCTCCTGCAGGACGGAACGGGTGCGCGCGCGATCAGCCGGGCGTCCGCAAGTGCGATCCTGACGATGATCGGAATTGCGGTCCTGCTCGGTCCACCGCTTCGTCGCGTCTGGCGCCAGCAAGGTGGCGGGTCAACGCTTGTCTAATCCCGCACTTCGTCAGCCGATCAGCCTCAAGATCCTGTCAAACGGATTCCTGGGGTTCTGGTGCCTCGTCGCGGCCTTCCCGATCCTCTGGATCGGTTTCATGAGTTTCAAGACGCCGCTTGATGCCTTTGATTCCAATCCTTTCCGCGTGATCCTTGGCCCACACACGCGGGAGACGATCGGCGGTCTCTCGTTCCTGGATTTGGTCGTAGGCCTGGCCATCGCCTGGATCCTGGTTCGCCAGGCCATTCGCTGGCTGCCACGGAAGGTCGAAGAGTTTTCGCCTTCCGGGAACACGACCCTCGGCTGGCTGATCGGCGGCAGCGTTTATGTGCTCGCGACGCTCCTGGTTTTCGTCGTGGCGCTACCAGCCGTACTGGGCGTCATCAACCCGGTTGCCGGCCTGCTTGGTGCGAACATCGTTGGCTTGACGACGGAGCACTACGAGGCTGTCTGGATCGATCGCGGGTTCACCCGCAATTTCGCGAATTCCATGATCGTGACAACCGGCGTGGTCACCGTTTCGCTCACGGTCGGAACGCTGGCGGGATACGGCCTTGCGCGTTCCGACTCACTGATCGCATTCTGGCTGCTTGTCGTTGCCCTGGTGTTTCGAGCGCTTCCGCATTCCGTGCTCGTTTCGGGCTACCTGCCCTACTTCATTACCTCTTCCGAATGGCTTGCGCCGATTTTCGGCGAAGCGGCCCCGACGCTCTATGGCAAGCCCTGGGCGATCATCGCGGTGCTCGTGGCCATCAACCAGCCGTTCACGATATGGATGCTGAGGTCGTTCTTCCAGAACATTCCACCGGAGCTCGACGAAGCGGCCCGGGTGGACGGTTGTTCGCATTTCGGCGCATTTCGGCGCGTCATCGTCCCGGTCATGTGGCCGGGCGTCATCACCACGGGGCTTTTCAGTTTTCTCCTGGCATACAATGACTTCCTGGTGACGTCGCTCCTCCTGGACGCGCAGAACATGACGATGGTCCCCGCCATCGCGAACATGTTCAATCGCGAGACCACGGCTTCGGACGAGGTCCAGGCAATCGCTGCCGCGGTGTCCATCACGGCGCCGCTTTTCTTCCTCGTGCTCGTGTTCCAAAGGCAGATCGTGTCGGGACTGACAGCAGGTGCCGTCAAGGGGTAACGGCCCGGTCGTTCGCAAGGGTTCGGAAGCCACGCCTGGAGGCAACGCCCCGGATTGGCGATCGGTGAAATTTTTCCAGTCAATGCCTTCATTGCGAAGGGCGAGAGGACCTCGTGGAGAGGGCGGCATCCTGGGAGTTCGGCTGAACGGAAGCACCGCCACAAATGCCAGGCGCCCGATCATATCCGAAGCAGGTGAACAGTTCGTCTTTTCTGTCTTTCTGATCCGATTTCGTTCCGGCCCGGGATTACAGCTTCCCTTTTTCCTTTTGCGTGCTTGCCGAGCCGTTCTTTGCGGGCCCATATTGAGCACAAGGCCAAGTCGACAAGCGGTGTCATCGGCGTCAACTCCCGTGTGATTCAATCGTTGATTGTCCCGTTGCACGGGCCGGTTGAACTGGAGTTGGTCGTTGAAAAGGCTGTCCGTGATCCATTCGATACCCGAACGCCTCGAAACCGAGATCGAAAAGCACTTGCACAAGATCGAAGCACTTCGCCAATCGACTTTGGCGCAAGCCTTTTCCGGCTGGATCGCCGCGCGGAAGCCGGATGATGAGCATTCGTCCGTGCTGCCTGAACGGATAAAGACCGAATGGGAGGAGCGATCCCGCACCGGGATCATTCCTCGGAAGCATTCTTGTGTTGCCGTGGCCGCATGACCGGTAATTACCAATCGCCATTGATCACCTGCTTCGCCGGCGTGCAATTGAAGGCGAGCGGATAGAGTACGGGGCAGGTTGGAATCCGCGAAGCGTGTTGCACACGATCTGCGCTTTCGCCAACGATTCTCACAATCTCGGCGGCGGCTACGTCGTGCTCGGTGTCGAAGGACTCGATGGGCGCCCGCAACTCCCTCCAAAGGGAATGGACGCTGAACGAATCGACGCAGTGCAGCAGGAGTTGCTGCAACTTGGATTTTCCGCCATACAACCCCGATACCATCCCATCACGGGCACCTATAACATCGAAGGCAGAACCATTCTGGTGCTTTGGGCGCCAGATGGCGAAACGCGCCCTTACAAGGCCAGGGTCGATCTTGCCAAGGGATCCCGACAGCAGTGGGCTTATTTCATTCGCAAGCACAGCAGCACCATCCGTGCCAGAGACGCTGATGAACGCGAGCTTCCCGGCCTCGCCGCGACCGTTCCATTTGACGATCGATACCACCAAACTGCGTCTCTGGACGACCTGTCGCTTCGGTTGATTCGAACGTTTCCTCACGATGTGGGCAGAGACCTTGCAGGGGAATCGGCTCTCTCGGCGCGAGCGTTGGGTCGGCGCATGAACATTGCCGGCCGGCCACCCGAGGTCTCATTTCCCAAGAATGTCGGGTTGATGTTTTTCAACGGGGAGCCCCATTGCTTCTTCCCCGCAACCCAGATCGACGTCGTGTGGTTCCCCGAAGGCGCAGGCAGTGACCGCTTCGAGGAAAAGGAATTCCGGGGGACCATATCGACCATCCTGCGTGAGGCCATCGATTACATCGACCGGAACTACCTGAAAGAAACCATCGTCAAGCATCCGGATCGACCCCAGGCCGAACGTTTCCGGAATTTCCCGCTCCCCGCAGTCGAAGAGGCCCTGGTCAATGCCATCTATCACCGTTCGTACGAGGTGCGGGAACCGGTCGAGGTGCGTATCACGCCGCAGGAATTGACAATCCTGAGCTTTCCCGGCGCGGACAGGTCGATCCGCATGGAGGATCTACGGACGGGTCAGGCGATCAGTCGACGTTACCGCAATCGCCGCATTGGCGAGTTTCTCAAGGAACTCGACCACGCCGAGAGCCGATCCACGGGAATTCCGAAGATATTGAGAGCCATGCGGGACAACGGCTCGCCGGCTCCGGCCTTTGAGAGTGACGAGGATCGCACCTGGTTCCTGGTCCGTCTTCCGGTACATGAACGAGCGTGCCCGGAACAACCCGGACAGGAAACCGAACAAGTTTCCCGCCATGTCAGGCAATTGATCAATGCCCTTGACGGGGAACTGAGTCGAGCCGAATTGCAGGCCGCCTTGGGACTGGCCCACCGGCCTCATTTCATCTCGGCTTACCTGCCGCCTGCCCTTGAGGCCGGCCTGGTTGAAATGACGCTTCCCGAAATGCCGAACAGCCGGAACCAGCGGTATCGGCGCACGCCATCCGGGCAGATCATGTCACGACGATCAAAGGGCAAGAACATCGCTGTATGAATACTGCCCGATGACAGCGTCGGCCACGGCGACTATACGATAGCAACGTACCTCCCAGATTCCCTTCGAGCCTGGCCGGTACCTGTTTCCGACGACATACTGATCCGAATGATTCGCGAAAGGAGCGCATCTGTTTTCGGAACCCGTCACGCGCAATTGCGATAGTTGGCTCGACAGACAATTTCGGAAACATCAGACATTTACTAGATATCTTTCGAAACAGGCTTTATATCACGCGGGAATCGACTTCGGATTCCTGTTCCGGTCACCTCGAGCGTGGGCGGCCGGCCAGTATTTCATTGAAGACCAAGGAGGAAAAAACATGAGAACCCTGACAAAAGTCCTTGCGGGCGCCGCGGCGATTGCAGTGACATCAAGTGGCGTGCTGGCGCAGGAGAAGCTGCGGATCCAGACGCATTTCGGCGCGGAGACCACGCCCGGAAAACTCATCCAGAAGTTCATCAGCGACGTCGAGACGATGTCCGGTGGCTCCCTGGAGATCCAGATGCACTACTCGTCCGAAGTGGTTGCGCAGAACGAAGTCATGAGCGCCGCGTCCCAGGGCATCCTGGACTGCGACATGGGCGGCATCACCGGCAACGTCGGCAAGGACGCCGGATGGCAGCTGGCAGGCGACATCATGGGCGGCTACGACACGCCGTACCAGTTCCTGACCTGGTTCTACCATGAGGGCGGCCGGGAAGTGGTGCAGGAGCACCTTTACGGTCCGCAGGAAATGCACGTGATTGGCTTCTGGCTGCAGGGCCACGAGTCGCTGAGCTCGACGGCGCCGCTTGCCGGCTTTGACGACCTGAAGGACTGGAAGTTCCGTTCTCCGCCGGGCCTCGAGACGGAGATCTTTTCGTCCTTCGGCGCCAAGCCGGTGGTCATGGACTTCGGCGAGGTCCCGAACGCGCTGCGTACCGGAATTGTCGATGGTGCGGACGCGTCGACCCTGAACACCAACGTCGCGCTCGGGCTGTTTGACGTTGCGAGCCATGCGACGTTCCCGGGCTTCCACTCGATGCCGGCCGAGCAGCTGTCGTGCAACAAGAATGCCTGGGGCAAGTTGACCGAAGGCCAGCAGAAGGCCATCGAACTGGCGCTCAAGGGCATCGCGCTTGACCTTGCACTGACCACTGCGGTTCGCGACGGCGAAGCCGCGGTGGCCCTGACTGAACAGGGTGTCACGCTGCATGACTGGTCGACCGAGGACCGCAAGGCGTTCCGCGAGTTTGCGCAAAGCCGCTGGGCGGACTGGGGCGCCAAGTCCCCGGCGGCCCAGGCTGTTCTCGATAGCCATCTCGCCTACATGAAGAAGATCGGTCTCGTGAACTGATCCTCCCCCGGGCCGGGTCTCGAGAGGCCCGGCCCTATTGTTTTCCGGGCATGACGGTATCCTGCTGCCCAGGGGAGGAGTTCCATGGACCAGCACACGAAGGAGTTGGTGGAGGGCCGCGGCGTGATCGGCGGCATCCGGGCCTTCATAACCGCACGTCCGGACAACGAGAGGGTGACCGTGGTCGACCGGATCGTCACGGTGATATCCCGGATCGCGATGTTCCTGATCCTGTTCGGTGTGGCGATCACCTTTTACGAGGTGTTCATGCGCTACATCTTCGCCAGCCCCACGCTCTGGGTCAACGAGATGACGCTCTGGCTCGGGGCGATGATCTACATGGTTGCGGGCGCCTACACGATGCAGCGCCGTTCGCACATCCGGATCACTGCCGTCTATGACGTCGTGTCGCGACGAACCCGCCTGATCTTCGACTACGTGGCGCTGTTCGTTGTCGTGGTCTACGCGGTGCTGATGCTCGTTGGCGGCTACGATGTCGCCTGGGAGGCGTTCATCACCTGGGAGCGGTTCGGAACGGTCTTCGACCCTCCGATCCCTGCCACGATCAAGCCGCTGGTGATCATTGTCACGCTCCTGGTTGCGGGCATGGCCCTGAACAACCTTCTGGTTGACTGGATGGGGATGGGGCGGAGCCGCGATGCCGACGGTTCGGACGCGGAGCGGGACCAATGAAGAGGTCCCCTGTCCTGCCGGTCACGATCTTTGTCGTGGTCGCGCTGGTCGCACTGACCCCGCTGTTCCTGTTCACGGAATTCCGCGCCGACCTCGGGGTCGGCACGATGTCGCTGCTGCTGCTGGCGGGCATTTTCGTGCTCCTGGTCGCCGGGGTTCCGCTGGGTTTTGCGACCGGTTTCCTGGGCGCGGTCGTCATCTGGCTCAACTTCGGCGAGCCCGGTCTGGGCCTCGTCATGCAGCGGGTCTACGAC
>JAPOVX010000153.1:0-3807 GCA_026707935.1 Paracoccaceae bacterium | reverse complement strand
TTGTCATGGCCTCGCTGCTGGAACGCTCCGGCATTGCCAAGGACATGTACGACTCGCTCAACATCGCCATGGGCCGGATGCGCGGCGGTGTGGCGATCGTGACGACGATCATGGCGGTGATCATGGCCGCGATGTCGGGCATCATCGGAGGCGAGATCGTGCTTCTGGGCCTTGTGGCGCTGCCGCAGATGCTGCGGCTTGGATACGACAAGTTCCTTGCCATCGGCACGATCTGCGCGGGCGGCTCGCTTGGAACGATGATCCCCCCCTCGGTGGTGCTGATCATCTACGGCCTCATCACCGAGACATCGATCACCAAGCTCTTCACGGCCTCCTTCATTCCCGGCCTCATGCTGGCGGGAACCTATGTGCTGTACATCGTTGTCCGGACGCGCCTGAACCCCGCGCTTGCGCCGCTTCCCTCCGAGACCGATTCGACCGACGAAGCTCCTGAGACGCGGGCGCTTCCCGAGTTGTTCCTGAACCTGTTTCCCTTTTTCGTCGGGCTGGTCTTTGCCTTCGTTGCCCGTGGCATGGGAGCGGAGGGCGTCAACCAGGTTGCCGCTTTCATTTTTTCGAGCGCGCTGGTGGCACTGTTCCTGATCGTCTGGCTGCGCAACAGGGACAGCTACCCGATCGCCAAGGGCCTGCTGCCGCCGCTCGTGGTCGTGGACCTTGTTCTCGGGTCGATCTACGGCGGCGTCACCGGCATCACCGAAGCCGCGGCCATGGGCGTCGTCGCGACGGTCATCCTGATCTTCGTGCGGCGCGAACTCAACACGCCGATGGTTCTCCAGGGCCTCGAGCAGACCTTCCGCTCGGTCGGCACGATCCTGTGGGTGACGTTCGGCGCCACGGTCCTTGCGGGGGCGTTCAGCCTCAGCGGCGGGAACAGGTTCGTGGCCAATGCGATCCTCGGGCTCGACGTGGCGCCGATCGTGATCATCCTGGTGATGATGGCAATCTTCTTCATCCTGGGCATGTTCATGGACTGGATCGGGATCGTGCTCCTGACGATGCCGGTGTTCATCCCGATCGTCACCCGGCTCGGCTATGATCCGATCTGGTTCGGCATCCTGTTCAGCGTGAACATGCAGATTGCGTTCCTGACACCTCCTTTCGGTTCGGCCGCCTTCTACCTGAAGTCGGTGGTCCCTCCGGAGATCGACCTTGTCACGATCTACCGGTCGTTCGGCCCGTTCATCGTGCTGCAGGCGATCATTCTCGCCATCCTGGTGGCGTTTCCGGGGATATCACTGTTCCTGGTGAGGTAACGGGCATATCGGGGAGGGTTTCGGCGGCGCATCGGATCTTTTCGAAGACGTCTTCGGCTAAGGGTGCGGGATGGAGCCACTTCGCGTTGGCCTTGTCGGGACGGGGAGGATCAGCGGCATATACCTGTCGAACTGCGCGTCGTTCGACGAAGTCGAGATTGTCGCCTGCGGCAGTCTCGATCCGGAGGAAAGCCGGGCACGGGCCGAAGCTTTCGGCGTACCGCGGGTCATGGCCCCCGGGGAGATCATTGCCTGTCCCGAGATCGACACGGTGCTGAACCTGACCACCCCGGCGGCGCATGCCGGGATCACGCTGGCCGCGCTCGACGCCGGCAAGCATGTCTACTCGGAAAAGCCCTTCGTCACCGACCTCGACGACGGCCGCCGGGTGCTGGCGCTGGCGGCGGAGAAGGGCCTGGTGGTGGGAAATGCGCCCGACACCTTCCTCGGCGGGCGCTGGCAGACGGTGCGTGCACTGCTCGACAGAGGGGTGATCGGTCGTCCCACCGGGGTTGCGGCCTTCGCCCCGACCCACGGGGTGGAGCGGCATCACCCGAACCCCGACTACTACTATCAAAGGGGTGGCGGGCCTCTCCTGGACCTCGGGCCATATTACCTGACGGCCATGGTCTTCCTCCTCGGCCCGATTGCCCGCGTGGCCGGTCTCGGCCGGCGCACCTTCCTGGAACGGATGATCGAGAACGGGCCGCGCAGTGGCGAAATGATGCCGGTCGAGGTCGATACCCATTGCCTGTCGATGTTCGAATTCGAGAACGGCGTGACCGGCCAGATGATGGTGAGCTTCGACGTTTGGGAAAGCGAGACGCCGCGGTTCGAGGTCTACGGCGAAGAGGGCACGATCTGCATCCCCGATCCGGATCCCTGTGACGGCGCGAACGTGTTCCAGGGCCCGGTGTGAGCCAACCTATCGAAAAAAACGCCTTGCATAGCCAAACGACTAGTGTTCGCTTTTCCTCCCTTTCTCTATTCTTTTACAACAGGTTACGAGGCAGCACAAGCACCATTTCCCATGGCTGAACATGTCTCGTTCCGGAAGTTGATCACCAAAAAAGTTGCATTTCCGGGAAATTCCGCGCATAGTTTTTCTTACCGAAAGAAGTGCCGCTGTCACAGTACCTGATGACGGTCACAGGAGAAACACACGGGAGATTCCGCGTCCATGCATAACGATACACATGTATGTTCCATGCAGTTTTCTAAAGAATTTCGATCTTAGACGGCAAAATTACATATCCAGGTACCATGACTATGTATTCCGAAAGCAGCGATCCCGACCCCCGAAGGCGACCCCGCTCGGTCATGGCCTCTGACAGCGAGTGGGACCGCATACGCGAACGGGCAAATGCAGCGGGCATGTCGATCTCCTCGTTCATCTGCCTGCGCACGACGGGCCCGGATCGAAGTCCTCCTCCCGGTCCGCCGCCGCAGGCCATCGCCGCAAGGCTCGAACGGATCGAAACCGCGGTGTTGACGCTGGCTGAGGTCGAGCGCCGGAGACTTGCCGAACGCGGAGAGGCCGACGACTGGGAAACGGCGCTCCGGAAGGTCGGCTTCCGCCTCCGCACCGAGCGGCCCGTTTCCGGCGACCCGGAGGAAGGCGAACAGCCGTGAGCCGGTCGCGCCGCCGCAGCATCTACTGCGACCCGGTCGACTGGGCCGACATCGTCGACAGGGCCCGGTCGGTGGGAATGAACACGTCGGCCTTCGTCATCGCCTGTGCGTTGCAGGACGATGAACCGGAACGCCCGGACACCCTTCTCGCCCTGACCGCCGAAGAGCAGAGACTCCTCTTCGACAGGGTCGCGTTGCTCGACCGCTGCGGCCGTGCGCTTCATGAGCAGCTCCCCGGGATCGACATGTCGGTGTTCGGGGCTCTGGCCGTTCTCAGCCGAATCCATCGCGGGGAGAACGGGGAATGAGGCGAAAAAGACGCACCGGTCCGTCGATGGTCCGGGCCATTTCCTGCCCGGATTCCGACTGGGAGCGGGTACGCAAGCGGGCCGATGCCGCCGACATGTCGATGTCGCAATACGTGGTCTCGAAGGCGCTGAGTGTCGAGTTGACCGTGGGAGCTGACGACAGGCCGCGCCTTCCGCCCCGCCTCGTTCTCACCGAAGAAGAGCAGACGCAAATTCGTGACCGGGTCGCGGCAATCGTGGAGCGGATGGCGAACGCGGAGGATCTCACCGATCTCGGCAAGCTGAGGAAGCGGGTGGGTTTCATCCTCAGGGCGACCATGCTCGACATGGCGCGGAACGGCCGCACACGGGAGCTGACCCTGATCCTCGTGGACCTGTTCGGCCCGGAGGAGGGAGAGCGGATCGCGGAGAAGTTCGTGGCCCGTTCGCTCAGGGACGGTCTGCTCGACTGATCCGCTACCATCCGATGTCGAAACCGCGGTCCTTCTCCCTGGCCTTGCGCAGTTCCATTTCCTGCATGATTTTTTGTGCGCGGCGTTCCTCGATTTCGTTCCAGGCGGGAGCGTCGATTTCAAGCCGTTGCGAAAGCGACC
>JAPOVX010000332.1 GCA_026707935.1 Paracoccaceae bacterium | reverse complement strand
GGCAGGCGCCCGCCTGTCCGGCCAGGCGCCGTGCGTTGGCCCTGGAGCCTGGCAGAAGCCGGTAGATGATGTTGCGGTATGTGGACGTTTCGCTCACGCGGTCGGGCCTTCGGCACAAGGTTCGTCTGGTGCGGGAAAGGCTGGCTTCCCGTCACGCGATCACTACACGATCTGCCTGAATTGTCAAGGAATCATCCAAGGTAAGGATCAGGCGTTCCCGATCCCTGCAACAGGTGAAATCGGTCGGGATCTGGTGGTGGAACCGCGCCGTCAACCCATCTATATAAGTCCCTATCTTTTCATGAATTCCGAAAGTTCCCGTGTCGGGATTACCGTTTCAACGTAGCCGAATGTGCCGATCTCCAGGACTTCCAATGCAGCATCGATCACGCTGCTCATCGCGGCTCGATGAAGAGAGCCTGCGAGGCTGATGCGGCGCACGCCTGCAGCTGCCAATTCTGACACGGAAAACGATCGCCGCGGGATGCCTGCCATGAAATTGACAGGTCTCGATACTGCAGCGCAGACCGTCCTTACTGCTTCAAGATCCGGCAGCCCCGGGGCCATCAACACGTCCGCCCCGGCAGCTTCGTACGCACGCAGACGAATGATCACGGCCTCGAGGTCCGGTTGCCCGCGAAGAAAACACTCGCATCGTGCAGTCAGGACGAAATCGAAACCGGTTGAACGCGCGGCAGCTACGGCCGCCCGGACTCTTGCTGTCGCGCTTTTGACGTCATGGATCGGGAAGCCGGATTCGCCGGTCGCATCTTCGATGGAACAGCCGACGAGCCCGACTTCTGCCGCCATCCGAACGGTTTCCGCCACCGTGGCGGGATCATGCCCAAAGCCGTTTTCGAGATCGGCGGAAACGGGCAGCTCTACCGCGTCCACGATGGCCTGTGCGTGCCGGAGCACATCGTCGCGTGAGACGTTCCCATCACGTCGGCCGATCGTTCCGGCGAACCCGCCACTCGATGTCGCCAGCGCCAGGAAACCCAGACGTTCCAGAATTCGCGCCGAACCTGCATCGAAAGGGTTCCCGACGACAAGAGGCTCGCTGCCCTCGTGCAGTGCACGAAATCGCGCGGCCTTTTCGAACTGCCCAGCCCGGAGACCGATTGTCTTCCCTTTAATGTCCTTTTTCAACTTGGCATCTTCACTGACTATCATCGGATCGTTCAGAGGATCTTACGCCCATTCTTCCGACCCCGCTTCAGAAAGAACTGTTACTTTAGCCCCGTCCGCACATTGACTGTTTGACCGTCTGGCTGGGAGTTGACCGACCAGGGGTTTTCCGCCTCGAAGTCAGCAACACCGGTTTATCGGTCATTTCGGTGCTCGCAATTTCCCCAACGGTTCATGCCGACGTCCGTGGCGGCGGCACGCAGGTACATCTCCCGATAAAGCGGTTCGAGTTCAGCGGCCGTTTTCTGCGACACGGTAAGGTCGTCGGCAAAGGCAAGCGCGAATTCGCGTGCTTCCTCTTTTATGCCCTCTTCGTCGACACTGCACACACGCCCTTCGCGCACAAGGATTCTTCCCGCGACCATCGTCATCCGTACCGAGGACCCGTTCTCGCAGTAAACCAGTTGCCTGCAGACATCATTGAGCGGTGTGAATGCGATTTCATTCAGGTCCAGCAGCGCGATATCGGCTTGATAACCCGGCGCCAGCCTGCCGATCAGATTCTCAAACCCCATCGCACGGGCGCCACCCTCGTGTGCGCAGGCGAGTATTTCATCGGCTACAGGCCAGTTTCGGTATTCCGGATCGGTGATGTTGTGGATCAACCCTGCGATCTTCATCGTGGTCCACAGGTTGATGCTGTCATCGGCCAGCGCCTCATCCGTCCCAAGGCAGACGGGTATGCCGGCATCCCGAATTCTCCGAAACGGCATGATACCGCTGCCAAGCCGGAGATTGCAGACCGGATTGTGCACAATGACCGATCCAGCCTCCGCGATCGTGGAGATGTCCGCATCATCAAGCCAGATACCGTGAATGACGTTGCAGCGCTGATCGAGAACGTCCCGGTCGTGAACATACTGGAGAATGGACCTGCCGAACCGCGAATCGCCGAAGACCCGCTGGGTCTTCGTCTCCAGAATGTGCATGTAGAAAGGCAGCCCAAGGTTTCGGCTGAGATCGGAGAGAGACCCCAAGTAGTCTTCGGTGACCCGGTGCGGTGCGGAGCAGGACACCGCCGCACGAATCCTGCCGTCCTGAGTGCAGTTCCAATTGTCTATCAAGTAATCGTAGAGGGCGAGAAGCTCGGCGGTTTCAGGAACAGGTGCCATTTCGAACCGGCGCCTCCTGTCCGCGGGAAGAAGATCCTTGAGGAAAGGATACTTCTCGTATTCGACGATGTTCGGCTGATCGAGCGCCACGGTTGCCCGCATTCCCGAGTCCGAGTAGGCCGACATGACGGCGGCGATGTTCCCGGGGCTCGGAATGGGTACGAAAAACACATCGTCCTGCACCGATGTGATGCCGTGCTTGAGCATCTCGATCGCTCCCAGCATGGTGCGGACATAAACCATGCGGTCCGGCGGCAGCGAACCGCCCAGGGGCGGCACCTCGTGCAGCATGAAGAGCTCGAGAGGCAGTCCTTCCAGGCGTCCCTTCATCAGATTGGTCGACGAGTGAAAGTGCCCGTTGATCAATCCCGGTATGGCCAGGAGCCCCCTGCAGTCGATGTCTTCAAATTCCCCGGTTGCGGGCGTGAACTCCGCACCCGGCTTCACTTCGACGATCTTGTCGTGGTCGATCAGGATATTGACTTCGCGAATATTCCGACCGCTTGTTTCCGGCGGAACCGTCATCACGTTTCGAAGGAGTTTTCTCATGCCTCGCACCGGCGAACCCTACTGGACATGGGCGGGGCAATCATAAGTTGATTTCGGGAAACTTCGCAATTCATACGTCTGGGGATGCGGCGAACCCTTCATCGAGCCGTCGCATGCCGAGCCCGCGCCGGGCACCTGCCTGATATTGCGGTTCGTTTCTTGCCGTGGCCGCCAGCGTTTTCCACGGTGACTTTACCGCTGCAGCCAGCGATCCGACCGGCAGCTGGGCTGGATGCGGAAGTCGCCCGGTCGCGGGGCTATGCGGTGAAGTCCCTTGACCGCAAGGTCGAGGCTACCGCCGTTCCGGCGTGGCCGTCCGTACACAACCGGAGCGCATGAAAGCTGTACTGCGGGTCCCTCCACCGGACAGACCGGACAGCGCGTGACATTTCCACGCCATATGGGAATCACGGCCGCAACCGGCCGGTTGCTTGACCAAGGTCAAGGTTCGTGTGAAAGTACGTCGCATAACTTGAAATCCAAGTCATGCGATGTCGCGAAATTGCGCATTGAAACGAGAAATCAATACGATTGCAATTTCGCGCGAACAAGCGTCGATGCAACTGCATGATCTGCAATGCCTCGACAACGAAAGGAGTCCCCGAATATGAAAGTCTCACTATTGAATTCTCTGCTCGGTGCAAGTGCCGCAGTACTCGTGACAGCCGTTGCCGGTGCACAGGAAGCGCCAAGCCTGGGAGGACAGACACTCCCGTCGTACGAGGCTCCAAACGAAGGATTGGTGGCCGAGATCAGGTCGAGGGGCAGTATCAGGAACGGCGTCGAAGCGCAGAACCCGCCATTCGAATTCATAGAAAACGGCGAAATCGTCGGATTTGATATTGATCTGTCGCGTATGTTTGCGGAGCACATCGGGGTTGAACTCGATGTCATAGACACTGCCTGGGCGGGGGTCATACCGTCGCTCTATACGAAGAAGTTCGACATGATCTGGTCAGCCATGACGATCACGGAACCGCGAATGAAAGCGGTGACATTTTCGCAACCCTACGCCTCGGACCAGGTTGAATTCATTGTCAGAGCTGGCGACGACCGGATCAATTCCATTGCCGACCTGAACGGTATGATACTCGGAACCCAGCTGAATTCCGCCGCCGAGTTCCAGGCGCAGGAGCTGATAAAGGAACATGGGCTCGACGTCGAACTGAAGTCATTCGATCACTTCGATGGTGCATATCTCGATCTCAGGAACGGCAATGTCGATATCGTGACAAGCACGAAACTCAATGACCGGGTGTTGTTCGACAGGAATCCTGGTGTCTACGATGTCGCCCTCGAACTGCCAATCTACAACTACGTAGGTGTCGCGACCAGGCAACAGGACGGAGATCTTTCAGAAGAGATCGATGCCTTCATCGACAAGGTGCAGGCATCCGGAGAACTGGCCGACCTGCAGATGCAGTGGTTCGGGCACGTAATGGACCTGCCTGAATAACGGCGGGTGATCTGTCGTGTCGGGTTTCGATTTCGACCTCATCGTCGAGTATCTCCCCGATTTCTGGCGAGGCGCCAAGGCTACCATCTTCTATTCGCTGACGTCGCTTGCTCTGGCGGTGGCGATCGGAATGTTCATGGCGCTTTGCCGGATTTCTCATATCGCTATGCTGAGATGGTTCGCGCGCGGCTACATCGATGCCATTCGCGGAACCCCGGCCCTGATCCAGATCTTTTTCGTCTACTTCGGCATGCCTGTATTGGGAGTGAACCTGTCGGCACCGACTGCCGCGGTGGTTGCTCTCGGCATCAATAGCGGTGGCTACCTTGCCGAGATCTTCCGTGCCGGAATCATGGGGGTGGACCGGGGGCAGACCGAAGCGGGTCGATCCCTCGGAATGAGCTACGGACAGACCATGTGGCGCATAACCCTGCCACAGGCCGCCTTGCTCGTCGTGCCGCCGGCCGCCGGGGAATTCACCAATCTCGTCAAGGGTACCTCGCTCCTGTCGACGATTTCGGTCGCCGAATTGACACGGGTAGCACAGCAGATCGTGGGAGTGACTTTCCGGCCAATCGAGGCCTATGTCGCGATTGGTGTCGTCTACTATTGCCTCAACGCCGTTATTGCACAGGGAGCGGTATGGCTCGAGCGATCGCTGAGACGATCGCAAGGGCTCGAGTGATGCCTGAGCCCGTTGTCCGGATCAAGGACCTCCGGAAATCCTTTGGTGATCACGAGGTCTTGTGCGGCATAAACCTCGAGATCGAATCGGGCGAAACCCTGGTGGTCATTGGTCCGAGCGGCTCCGGAAAATCGACCCTGTTGCGTTGCACGAATTACCTTGAAGTTCCAACTTCCGGATCGGTCGAAATTGACGGCGTGCCGTTCGCCCTACCGAACGTATCCCGGCGCGTCCAGGAGCGGCACCTGAACAAGATGCGGGCCCAGGTCGGCATGGTGTTCCAGCGGTTCAACCTGTTTCCCCACAAGACTGCTCTTGCAAATGTCATGGAGGGACTGCTTGCCGTGCGTCGCATGGGCCGGGCCGACGCGGAAAACAGGGCGACCGAGATGCTTGAACGGGTCGGTTTGTCGGACAAGCTGAACGCCTATCCGGCACAACTGAGCGGCGGCCAGCAACAGCGCGTGGCGATCACGAGGGCGCTCGTGATGGAACCGAAGGTCATGCTCTTCGACGAGGCAACATCCGCACTTGACCCGGAACTCATCGAAGAAGTCCTCGTGGTCATGACGCAACTCGCCAACGAAGGCCTGACAATGATTGTCGTGACCCATGAGATGGACTTTGCCCGGGATGTTGCCCGCGAGGTCATGTTCATGGATAACGGTGTCATCGTCGAAAAGGGGCCTCCGGAAGAAATGTTCTCTTCGCCGAAGCATGAGCGGACGCGGTCGTTTCTCAGGAAGATCCTGCGTTCATCATGAGTTCGGTCCTCATCCGGGGCGGTTTGATCGTGTCGCCGCGCCAAAGCATCCGGGCGGACATCCTGGTCAAGGACGGCGTGATCGCCGCCATCGGGCGCGACCTTCCGGTCAGCCCCGCGGCGAGGATCATCGATGTCGGAGGACTGACGGTCCTTCCGGGCATCATCGATCCGCATTCCCATCTCTGGGAGTCCGGCTTCATGTCCGATCCAGACTTCGCCGACAGCACGGCGTCAGCGGTCGCGGGCGGAATAACGACGATCATCGACATGCCGCTCACCGTACCGGAAGTTCTCGACGCGGAGACCTTCAACGAAAAGGCACGGCTGGGAGAACGCACGTCTCACACGGATTTCGCGTTGCATGCAGGGGTTTCGCCGGACAACCTGCCCGGTCTCGCGGCAATGTGGCAAGAGGGCTGCACTGCCTTCAAGATATTTACCTGCGAAACCGGCTGTCCGATGGCCGGATTGACCAATGATTACGATCTGTCGGAGGCGATCCGGGTGATCGGTTCCTTCAACGGGTTGGCCACGTTCCACGCGGAGAACGATGACCTGCTGAATGGCAACCTGGCACGCATCCGGCGGGACAACCGGACCGACAACATGGCATTCGTGGAGTGGCGAAACGAAACCGTGGAACTCGAGGCGATCAACAGGATCCTGTTTCTGGCCTCACGCTTCGGAACGCGGGTCAACATTGTACATGTGACGTCACCGGCTGGCGTCGCCCTCGTGGAAAGAGCCCGTGCGGACGGCGTCATTGCCACGGCGGAAACGTGCCCCCATTATCTCTACCTCACGAGCGAAGACATCGCGGTTCAGGGTGCCTGGTTATCCTGTGCTCCGCCGATGCGGGGGCAGGACGCCAGGGACGGCATGCGGTCGTTGATGGCCGATGGCTCCATACTGACCGTCGGTTCGGATCACGGTCCCGTCGACCCGGCACTCAAGCGGCGCGGCAGCAACAACATTCTGGACGGGCAGCCCGGACTGCCCGGGAACGAAACGATGGTTCCGCTCCTTCTCAATCTCGCTGCGTCGGGTTCGGTCTCACTGAACCGCCTCGCGGAAGTAACCGCGGAAGCCCCGGCGATCCTTTACGGGTTGTTTCCGCGCAAGGGGGTTATCGCGGTGGGAAGTGATGCAGATTTCACGATTGTCGATCCTGAATACAACTGGACCATAAAGGCAGAAAACCTGGTCGGGAAATCGGGATGGACACCGTATGAAGACTTGCGTGTCAGCGGCAAGGTCGAACTTTCGATCATCCGCGGCAGGGTGGCCGCGGAAGATGGCCGACCCGTGCAGGAGCCCGGATCTGCGGCGTTTGTCCGGCGACACTGACGCTCGATACGGAACGGATACATGTTCTCAAATGCCGCGGTTGCGGCAGGGACCTGGCTTCCGGGTCGAGAGGGGACGGGTCACGACCCGCCCAAGGACTCGTCCATGGCTGTGAGCGTGAAATTCTCGCGCGGGTGCGCTCCGCAGATACCATGAATTCTTGGCGCGCCAGAAGGGGCGATCCGTCAAGGAAAACTTTCACGCGACGGACAGGGAGCAGACCCTGTCGATTGTCGTAGTGGTGGCCGCAACGCAACCGACGACGACGCTGCCGGTCATCGACATCGCCGTGGCAATGACTTTGCGTTCTCCTTTTCACGGAATATACTCGGTCGACAGTGACATTTCGTATCAATCAGGGAATTCGAGATAATCTTTTCACTCCCGCCGATGCGCAATCGATCTTACGGAACACCCACATCCCGAACTTGCGACAAATCGGAAATCATGAATTTGTTCGGGACATGTCCGGGCCCGCGTGGTAACGGCCGGATCGCAGAAAACGGCAGGCAAGTTCATGCCGCCTTTCAGGTAGTCAGATTTCGGAGAAGACAATGAAACTGATCAAGTGGTTGCTGCTGATCGTTGCGGGCCTCGCTATCATTTTCCTGGTTGGCGCCTATGTGCTGCCGAGGTCGGTAACGGTTGAGAGAACCGTTGTGATTGCCGCAACCCCTGACCAGGTATTTCCATACGTCAACTCGTTGCAAAGGACCGAGGAATGGTCACCCTGGCTGGCCCTGGATCCCGATACCAAGCTGGAATATTCCGGGCCGGAAGAGGGCGTCGGAAACAGGCTTGAGTGGTCGTCCGATCACGAACGCGTCGGTTCGGGAACCCAGGAAATCACTGCGAGCATACCCGACAAACGTGTTGAAACCGCGCTCGACTTCGGCGCGATGGGAGCAGCCACCGCCTATTTCAACCTGGAAGCGAAGGGCGACCGCACGGAAGTCACGTGGGGGCTCGTCAGCAACCTCGGCAACAACCCGATTTCGCGCTGGATGGGGCTGATGCTCGACAGCTGGGTAGGAGCCGACTACGAAAAGGGTCTCGCAAATCTCGCCGCGGTTGCCGAGAATTGATGGCCTGCCCCGGTGTGGGCACGTGACGGCCATCTTGAGTCGACAATGAATTCCTGTTTTGGCCTCGAAATCGGCCGGAAGGGTCATGGTGATCCCCTCCCGGTGCGCTGGCTCATGAAAGCCGGTCGGGTCGAGGCGGATTATCGACGGTTTCCGGTCAGTTGATCGTGATTCGGCTTCGACGAACTGCTCTTCGAAGACCTCGGAATTGCCGCTGATCGGACACAGCCGGTGCGCGCTGTTGCTGCCAAAATCGTCCCATGCCCAAGCCTTCCGGTGTGCCGCTCAGTGCAACGCAACGGGATGCGCTGAGACAGCGCCGCACTCTCGTCCGAACCGTTGTTCAAAGACGGTTCATCCAATTCCGGGATTCTCAGAAGTGCCTTCCACGTTCTACCACAATGGAATCGGGACCGGTAACATCGATGACGCAAATCCGGATTTTGAGTCGCTCATCAGCCGACAGAGTGGATAGCAAACGATGTTCGAGTTCCGCTGAGTTGGCCGGTGGTGTTCCCGTCACTGGAGGCGTCGGTCGGCATCCTTCGGTAACTCCGAACCAAAACACAAGATTAATGCCGTGCCCGCCTGTCCCGGGATCCCGGGTGTAGCGGGCCATCAACTGTGATCTAATCGCACTCCAGAGATCGCGATGACAGCTTCTTTTGATCTCGATGGGCACATTGCAGGGACCACGGGAAACGCGAATGTCCGCACGCTTGTCATCGACATAACGGCCTTCCGGCTGAGCATCTATTTCAAGTCGCAGCATGCGCCTCCGCAAGTCCGACAACAGCGCGTCACGGCACGAGTCTTCCGGGCGAGGATTCCATGGACGGTTGTACTGGTCTACATTCCAATATTGGCGCCAACCGGACAGGTTGCCGTCGCGAATGTCGCGCGCGGTCTCGTTCAAGTGTTCGAAAGTGAGCGCCGCCAGGTCCGCCACATTTGCGGGCGAACCGCCATCCAGGGTGCCAAGCACCCGTGTGACATCGCCGTAGGCAAATTCGGCTTCTCGGCGGACTGCCTTTTGTCTAAAGGCGGCGTCCGTGATAAGAGAATGCCAGGGATGCAGATCGTCATCGGATGACAGTGCCTCCAGGGCGAGCGAAGCATCTTCCGTTGGAACAGCCGCCAATTGTTCGATGAAGTCGCGGACCCGTTCAGCGACATTCATTTCGGGCGTTACGATGACACCTTCATCGGAGTCGGCGCCAAGAGAATATGGCCTGCTGGAGGCGCCAATGAGGCGAACCAGAAACCGCAAGGCGGGTACGCTCCGACAGCACTCCAAGTCGGGAGTGTGATTGAATTGCCTGCTCACGGCTTCCGCTAGGAAGCGAACGCGGCGTTCCCTGCCAACGGTATAGGCGTCCAAGAGTTCGACGTAACGGTCTGGTGCGATGCACAAGCCGGCGGCCATCCAGTGGATGCGTTGCGCCACGCTCATGCGGCGGTCCGCGTGCTTCTCGTCGATCAAATCTAGAAGCGCTTCAGTATCGCAGTGGCGCCTGGCTGCCAGCAAAAGATGGTTCAGGCTTGACAATTGACCGGATGTGCAACGCAGAGGAAATCGTTCGAGAAGGGCAAGTGCAGCGACTCGAGCGACGCGTGCATGGTCTGGGGAGCGGGCCAGTTTATTGATACCCACAGGGGATTCCGCACCACTGCGCAGTTTGGAAAGAGCGGATCGCACCAGCACGTCGGCAACATGTTCGGAACGGTTCGACAGCAACCAGACATACCAACGCGGCGGCCGATCCGTCGGTTGCCGTGCGGAAGGCCACATAGGCACGGTGTAGTGAACTGCCAGGCCCAGCCGCAATTTCTTGTCGTCCATACCGATCACGCCAAACGGCGCAGTCCTGGCGATTTCGTCCAAACCTGCCATGAATG
>JAPOVX010000207.1:73555-81701 GCA_026707935.1 Paracoccaceae bacterium | reverse complement strand
GCGAAAATACCTTCCATCCTTGGACTTCTCTATGGTTGCGTCGCCTTCGCGTACCGAGACTTCGAGCTGATCGACCATTGCATGGATCTCTGAAATCTCTGCACGCATCTGAAGTGCAACGCGGTCGGGAATCTGAACTTCGCGCACAAAGGTCCCGCGACCGGAGTGCTTTTCGATGAGACCTTCATCTTCCAGTGTGTTCATCGCTTGCATCACGGTCATGCGCGCGACGCCCAGTTCTTCGGTCAATTCCCGAAGCGCAGGAAGGCGTGCACCCGGGGGCAGGTCGCCGGACATGATCTGATGTCGCAGAACTTCGGCCACTTCGGCGTGCAACGGGACCGCCTTCCGCTTCATGGACTGAAGATTCATCTTGACAATGACCCCCGATTCATAGGTACAAAGTTCCGGATCTATTTAAAACACTCCGGGCATTCAATGCAAGCAAGACACAATCTGGAAGAACTCGAAAGAATCGCGACGCGGCTCCGGATGCACGTGGTCGACATGGTCGCACCTTCGGGGCAGGGCTATGTGCAACAAGGCCTTGGGGCAGCGGATATTTTCACGTCTCTCTTTTTCGCCGAGGCGACGATAGACTCGGCCAATCCGACCTGGCCGGACAGGGACCGGGTCTTTTTGACCACTGCCCACAACACCGCGATCTTCTATGCCACATTGGCCGAGCGCGGGTTTTTCGACACCGAACAGCTCGCCACCTATGTTGCCGATGGCTCGGCGCTGGAAATAAACGCGTCCGAGCGCATGGGTCCGTTTATCGAGGCGACCTGCGGCTCGCTCGGTCAGGGCCTGTCGGTCGCCGTCGGCTGCGCCCTGGCTGCTAGGCGGCAGGGACGCGCCAGCCGTGTCTACGTCATCGTCGGCGATGGTGAAATGCAAGAGGGTCAGGTCTGGGAGGCCGCGATGTTCGCCGGCGCCAAGGGTCTCGCTAACCTCTGCCTGATCGTGGATTACAACTTCGTGCAGTGCGAGGGGCCGATGGACCTGGTCATGTCGCTAGAGCCCTTGACGGACAAAATGGAAAGCTTTGGCTTTGCCTGCCAAGAGGTCGACGGCAACGACATCGGCGCATTGCTGGCCGCCTATGATCAAGCTCGCGAGACCAGGGGCAAGGCAAGTTTCATCAAGGCCAACACGTTGATGGGAAAGGGTGTGGCGTCACTCGAAGGGTTGATGTTCCACCAGTTGCGCTTCCCACCCGAGGTTGCTGCCTCGGCCCGCGCTGAACTGGAGGCGCAGTTGTGACGTTCATCCCGGACGGGCGACCGGCATTTGACCGATCGACTCAGCGGAACTGAAAACACGGCATTGACAACACCGCGATCGCCAACCTGGCGCACGGCGCGGTGCGGTCCGGCGCAAGAGCTGGAAGGGAAGACATGACAGCACCAGTTGCGGTGATCACGGGGGCGACCGGCGGCATCGGCGCAGTGCTTGCCCGTCGTCTGGCTGCCGACGGGTGGCTGCTGCACCTGGTCGACGTTGATGCAGGGCGGCTGGAGTCACTGCGACAGGTGCTGCCCGGCGGAACCACGATCGCCGAAAGCAGGCTGGAAGAACCGGCAGCCTGCGCGACGGCGCTGCAGGATGCGCCCGACCGATTCGGGGCGCTGGTGCACCTGGCGGGTATCTTCGTGCCCCATGACCTTGGTCCCGGCAGCCGCGAGATCTATGACCAAACGATGCAGCACAATGCATCGAACGCCTTTGACCTCGCCGGCGTGGTCCTGCCCCGCATGACCGACGGCGGCCGCATCGTGCTGACCTCGTCGCTCGGATTCCACCGGGGCGTGCCCGACCATGCCGCCTATTCCATGGCGAAGGGGGCGATCGTCGGACTGACCCGCGCATTGGCGCGGCGGATCGGAAACAGGGGGATCTGTGTCAACGCCGTGGCGCCCGGGATCATCGAAACGCGGATGGCGGACGATCTGATCGAACGACGCGGACGCGACGCACTTCTGTCAGCTATCCCGCTCGGCCGGCTGGGCCAGCCGGAGGATGTCGCCGGCGTGATCGCATTTCTCCTGCCCGGCGATGCGTCCTACAT
This sequence comes from Paracoccaceae bacterium, assembly GCA_026707935.1. Lineage (GTDB taxonomy): Bacteria > Pseudomonadota > Alphaproteobacteria > Rhodobacterales > Rhodobacteraceae > JAPPHA01. The sequence goes on along the minus strand of JAPOVX010000207.1, from coordinate 79,630 downwards.
CACCGGCCAGGTCATCACTGTCGATGGCGGAATAATCAATGCCTGATCCCCATAAGCCGAATTGCCCCCCGCATGGACGCCCCGGCTTTTGCCGTGCATCGCCGGTGAAACCATTGGCGACCGGCGTCACGACTTTCCGGCAGAACAGCAGCGAGGACCTGTGAAATGAGCGCCTCTCCTTCGGACGTGAACTTTTCAGACGAGCAGATGATCGGGTTCTACCGGGAAATGCTGAGAATTCGTCGGGTTGAAGAGCAGATCGGCAATGACGCCAGGGCCGGAAATATCCCTGGCGCCGTGCATCTCTATATCGGGCAAGAGGCGGTCGGTGTCGGAGTTTGTTCGCAGCTCACGGACGACGACTGGATTGCCTCGACCCACCGCGGTCACGGCCACTACCTCGCCAAGGGCGGAGACAGCAGATTGCTGATGGCCGAGATCTACGGTCGCGAAACCGGCATGTGCAAGGGGCATGGCGGGTCCATGCATGTGGCGGATTTCTCCAAGGGAATTATCGGCGCGAACGGTATCGTCGGCGCCGGAATCTCGATCGCCACGGGTGCAGCCTGGGCGGCACAAATGGACGGCAATGGAGCCGTCGCGGTTGCTTTTTTTGGCGATGGCGCCGCGAACCAGGGTGTTCTGGGCGAGGCATTGAACGTGGCCGTGCTCTGGAAGCTGCCGGTGATTTTCGTATGTGAAAACAATGGATTTTCCGAGTTCTCGCCATCTTCGACCGTGACCGCGGGAAATATCGTCGACCGGGCCAAACCCTACGGCGCCATCCACGAAGCAGTGGACGGCAACGATTTGATCGCCGTCCACCAATGCTCTGCGCGAGCCATCAGGCATGCGCGAGCTGGCAACGGACCGTCCCTGATCGAGGCGCGTACCTACCGGCAACGCGGCCACGTCGAGGCCGAGGCATCGTTCCTCGGGTCGAACTACCGATCGGACGAGGAAGTTGCCGAATGGATTGCCCGTGACCCGATCCCTGCTCTTGCCAAGCGTATCATGGACGCCGGGCAGGCAAGCCAGGCCGACCTCGATCAGGTCGAGGCGGACATCGCAGCCGAAGTGGCCGACGCAGTTCGATTCGCCGAAGGCTCACCTTTTCCCGACCCTGCCACGCAGGGCGCCGATTACATGTTCGCGTAAGGGGTTCCGAGACATGGAGAAGAAACGCATGATCCAGGCCATCAATGAAACGCTTGATCGCGAAATGGCCAGGGACCCGAAGGTCGTGGTGTTCGGCGAGGACGTCGAGATCAGCCTGTTTGGCGACACGCGGGGGTTGAAGGACAAGCATGGAGCCCACCGCGTCCGCAATATGCCGATCTCCGAGACGGTGATGAGCGGCATGGCCGTCGGCGCCGCGGCGGCGGGGTACAAGGTGGTCTGCCACATGATGTTCGGAAACTTCATGTACACCGGTTTCGACAGCATTGCGAACCAGGCCAGCAAGCTGCGTTACATGACGGCCGGACAGATCGCCTTGCCGATTGTTTACATGGGGGTGTTCGGTGGCGGTCGATCGGCTGCGGCACAGCATTCCGATGCGTTGCATCCGGTGTTCATGAATCTGGGCGGGATCAAGGTTGCCTTGCCCGCCACTCCCGCCGATGCAATGGGCCTGTTGCGGTCGGCAATTCGTGACCCGAACCCGGTGGTTTTCTTGCAGGCGGCCGGGCGCGGCGGCGAACGGGGCGAGGTCCCCGATGGCGATCATGTCATCGAACTCGGCAAGGCTTCGACCGTTCGGGACGGGGATGACGTGACGGTCGTGGCGATTGGCGCCATGGTACGGCCGGCAATGCGTTCGGCGCAAATACTGGCCAAGGAGGGGATCGGTGTCGAACTGATCGATCCCCGCACGGTCGTGCCGCTGGACAGGGAGACGATTATTGGATCCGTCCGCAAGACCGGTCGACTGGTCGTCGTGGACGAGGCACGCGACATGTGTTCCGCCGCATCCCAAATCGCGGCGATTTGTGCCGACCAGTGTTTCGATGCCCTCAAGGCGCCGATCCGGCGCGTCACGGTTCCGGATGTGGCCCTGCCCTACTCACCACCCCTGGAGAAGGCGCTCTTGCCGAACGAGGTCAGTATTTCGGACACCGTACGCCGTCTTCTCGGCAAAACCGCCACTGAAACAGAAGAGACCTGAGCCATGAAAGTTGCACTGAAAATGCCGCGGATCGGCATGAACATGGAAGAAGGCACCCTTGTCGCGTGGCGTGTCCAACCGGGCGAAAGCTTCAAGGAAGGCGACATTCTTTACGATGTCGAAACCGAGAAGGTCACGAGTGAGTACGAGGCGCCCTGCAACGGCACGATGCTGGAACACCTCGCCGATGAAGGAGACGATGTCCCGGTAGGCGACAATGTCTGCAGGATTGAAACAGGAGATTGAACAGCCATGACCGAGACCCTGACCAAACTCGAAACTGCGGATTTCATCAACCGGTCCTTCAGGCCTCTGCCTCGGTCCTATGGCGATGCGCTGATTGAAGCGGCCAAAGCCGATGAGCGCATCGTTGCTCTTTGCGCGGACCTCGTTCCGCCGACCGAAACCGATCGCTTCCGCGACGAGTTGCCCGAGCGGTTTCACAATGTCGGTATCGCGGAGGCGAACATGATCGGCATGGCCGGCGGCATGGCACGCTCGGGCGAAATCCCCTTCTGCCATTCGTTCTGCGCCTTCATCACCAAGCGCGTGCTCGACCAGATCACGATGCAGGCGGCCTATCCTAACCTGCCCGTGAAAATCGTCGGATTCCTCCCGGGGGTGGCAACGCTCCTTGGTGTCTCGCACCAGGCCATCGAAGACGTGGCGGCCCTTCGCGCGGTGCCCAACATGGCGATCTTCGAGCCCTCGGGCCCGGAGTACCACGCGGCCGTGGTCAGGATGGCACTCGATTGGGACGGGCCGGCCTACCTGCGGATGAAACGGCCGGGGACGGCCCCGCCGCCCTTCGAGCCACAGTCGCTGGAGATCGGCAGAGGGGTCATCCGTCGCGACGGCGGCAATCTTACGATCATCTCCGCAGGGCTCTGCGTGACCGAAGCGCTGAAGGCGTCGGACACTCTCTCGAGCGAAGGGATCGAGGCGGGCGTCGTCGATATGGCCTCGCTCAAACCGATTGATGAAGCACTGATCATCGAACGCGCAAAATCTACTGGCGCCATCGTCACGGCAGAAAACCACAACATCATTGGCGGTCTCGGCTCGGCCGTGGCCGAAGTGCTGGCCGACGCCGGGATCGGCTTGCCATTCCGGCGCGTGGGTGTCCGCGATCGTTTCTGCGAAGGCGGCACGACGCCGTACCTGATGAACAAGTTTGGGCTCGACGCCCAGGCCATCGCAGAAGCAGCCCGCGATGTCGTGAAACGCAAGGGATGAACATGGCCTTCAGGTACGAGTGCGGATCCGGCGAAGACGCCTATGAAACCGTCAACCCTGCCAATCCCCAGGAGAAGATCGGGTGCCATGCGGTCATGGGTTCGGATGAACTGGGCGCAGTGATAGAGCAGGCGAACGTGGCTCAACGGGAATGGGCGCGTGTGCCCGGGCTGGAACGCTCGCAACGCCTGAACGCCTTCATCGACGCGGTTGAAGAGCGCGCCGATGACCTGGCGACCGCGGGCACTTTGGAACAGGGGAAGCTCCTCCGCGAGTCAAAGGGCGAAGCGCTGAAATCATGTGCCGAGGGGCGGTTTTCGGTCGGAGAATCTGCCCGCATGGGCGCCATGGCCATCGCGTCCGGTCGCGCCGGGTACTCCAGCCAGATCCTGCGGCGCCCGCGCGGCGTGATCTTCTGTATCAGCCCCTGGAATTTCCCGGTTTCCACGCCAATTCGCAAGATCTGCTGGGCACTGGCATTCGGGATTGTTGCCGTGGTGATGAAACCCTCGCAATTCACGCCGGCTGCCAATTTCCTCCTCGCCGGGATCTCAAAGGAGTTCTTTCCCGACGACCTCATTCAGGTTGCCATGGTCTCGGGCCGAACAGCGAGCGAGGCCGTTTCTAAAGGCGATGTGCAGGGCGTCGGCCTCACGGGATCGGTGCCGACCGGCAAACTGGTCTTTGCCGCAGCTGCGCAGAACCTCATTCCTGCACAATTGGAGCCGGGCGGAAAGAACGGGGCCATCCTGAACGACACCCACGACCTGGAGGAGGCAATCATACAGATCATGGGCGCGGCTATCATGACGTCCGGCCAGCGCTGTACGGCGACCAGCCGCGTTCTCGTTCGTGAGGACCTGGTTGCCGAAACCAAGGACATCCTGACGGCAATGGCGAACGCAATGAAGTTGGGTCCCGGGCTTGAAGCCGACAGCGGCCTTGGCCCGCTCTGCAACCTTCCACACTGGAAGGACGTCCGCGCTACGACCGAACGCGCCATCAGCGAGGGCGCCAGGCCCCTGCCCGGCGGGTCTGCACCAAATCGCCCCGAAGACGACGACTACCATCGCCCGACCATCCTTGGCGACGCGCAGCACGACTCCATCGCGGGCCAGGAGGAAATCTTCGGCCATGTCCTGTCGGTTCTCGAATACGACACTTTCGATCAAGCAACGGAGATGCTGAACGGCACCGAATTCGGCCTGACTTCCGCGCTTTTCTCCAACCGCAACGACCTGATCCAGCGCTTCCTGGCAGAGAGCCAGAACGGCATGATCCATGTCAACCACGGTACGGTGCCTGACGACAACATACCCGTCGGCGGGATCAAGAGTTCCGGTGTCGGGACCTATTCGGTCGGGCCGACGGCGTTGAATTTCTGCACATCCGAGCATTCAGCCCATGTGGCTTGGTAGGCCTTGACGTTTCGGCACGACATAACCCTCGCGAGCACCGCTGCCTTCCCGATCAGGGCAAAGGGCGGCGTGTCGCCAAACATGGCGCTTGGCCCAATGCCCACGCGACCGGCCTTGCTGATCCGCATTGAAGACATCGACGGCTGCTTTGGCTGGGGCGAGGTCTGGGCCAACTTCCCTCCGCGTGCCAATCTGCACAAGGCGCACATCGTCGAGGACATTGTGGCGCCGTACCTGCAAGGCGCACGGTTTGTCGAACCTCGAGAGATTGGCGCATTCCTTCGCAAACAGTTATCGATCTATTTCCTTCACGTCGGTCAGCTCGAGGTCTTCGAACACATACTTGCCGGCGTTGACACCGCCCTATGGGACCTCGCGCTGCGGAAGGCGGGCCGGTCCTTTGCCGAATTCATGGAGCTTTCCGAGTCGTCCGCCCAGTCCTATGCGAGCTCGATCAACGCGGGCGACCTGGAGCGTCTGATCCCGTATCACGCGTCACTCGGGCAAACCTATTTCAAGCTGAAGATAGGTTTTTCAGAACAAGGCAATCGCAAACTCGTGGAACGGGCCGCAAATTTGTGTCCGGGCGGGTCGCGAATCATGGTCGACAGCAACCAGTCGTGGACACTTGAGACAGCCAAGGAGACGCTTGGTAAACTGGAGGACCTCTCGCCCTATTTCGCGGAAGAGTCTCTGCCCGCGAATGCGCCGCTGGCCGAGTGGGAAGACCTGGCCTCATCCACCGGTATCCCGCTTGCCGGTGGCGAGAACATCTACGGAATCGAAAACTTCTTCGCGATGGCGAATGCCGGGCTGCAGATCTTGCAGCCGGACGTCGCAAAATGGGGCGGTGTGACAGGCGCTTTGGATTTGGTTCGCACAATGCCTCGGGGTACGTACCTCTGGCCACACTTCATGGGCACCGCCGTCGGGCAAATCGCGGCTCTGTCGATCACGGCAGTCCTAGGCGAGATCTCGTCTTGTGAAGTGGACGTCAACGAAAACGCCCTGCGAACCGAACTCTGCGGCGACATCATCACCGTCAAGAATGGCCGCGTAAACCTGCCGTCCGAGCCGGGACTGGTCATGCCGCCAGTTTCTGGTCGGCTCGCAAATTTCAGGGACAGCAGGGACTCGGGACCGATGGCTGAAACTCCCCTGAACGGATTGTCGTAAACTGGAGGGAAAGGGGCAACCGTTCGGAGGCGGTTCTTTGCCTGAACGACGCGGGCGTTTCACTTGGGGATCTCCCGG
>JAPOVX010000207.1:12273-73545 GCA_026707935.1 Paracoccaceae bacterium | reverse complement strand
AGAAAGGACCAAGGAAATCAAAGGGATTACGGTCCTGTACGGCCGCCGGGCGTCGAGCGGACGCTTGTCTGGATGTCCCGGTGTTGACGTCTGGCGGAAAACCACGAGCGGAGCCCGGAAGGATGTTTGGCCAGGTTCCGGCTGGCGACCAGACACTTCTTGACGAGGTGAGTGGCACGGGCGGCACCAATCGTGCCAAAATCCCCCAAGACGATGAATGAAGGTTGGCGATAGCTTACGGAAGTCAAACTCGGCGGATACCTGAATCGGCTTGATCCCCCGGCAGTTTCAAGCTTGCAAGCCTGCGGGGATGAAACGCCTCAAGTCCGGCCAAAGCCGCGAGCCGCCGAAATTGACCTCCAGGGCAGTCCGCACAGCGTCGCCAAGCTTTGGGAAAACGTCCTTCCCGGTCACATCAGACCGAAAAGTTGCGATCGCCTCGTTTGGATGGACAGCATTCCGGCATGCCATGCTCATGTATCGTTCGCGTGAAGCGGAGCTTTGTGTCGCTGTCACTGATTGCGAGAAGTCAGAGGTCCGCATTTCTAGCGGTCAGTGCAAAACTGGTCCGTACTTGTGCGCAACGTTTTGCGATCTTTCCCATTGATATGACGGACAAAGACAGCCAACATCCAGTCACCATGTCTTGGGATTCCGGGTACCAGGCGATTGAATCGAAACACCAGATGCTGGCAGGAAGGCAGGGAAATGAAGACAGTCGAAGGATTTGACCGAATTGGTGAAGAAAACGCCTTTGCGGTCCTCGCACGTGCCGCTGCATTGGCCAACCAGGGCGTGGACGTGATCAACCTCGGCATCGGCCAGCCGGATTTTCCGACACCAGAAAACATCGTCGAAGCGGCAGTGAAGGCGCTTCGCGATGGCCATCATGGCTACACGCCGGCCACGGGCATCCTGCCCCTTCGCGAGGCCGTTTCTGCCGATCTTCACCGCCGTTTCGGAGTCGAGGTAGATCCCGACCTGGTGCTGATCGTACCGGGAGGCAAGGTGACGATGTTTGCCGCAATACTTATGTTTGGTGAACCCGGTACGGAGATCCTCTACCCGGATCCGGGATTTCCGATCTACCGTTCGATGATCGAATTTACCGGTGCGAGCCCGGTCCCGATTCCGATCCGCGAAGAGTTCGGATTTGCGTTTTCGGCGGACGAGGCACTGTCGCTTGTCTCGGACCGGACGCGCCTCGTCATTCTGAACTCGCCCGCAAATCCTTGCGGCGGCGTGACGCCAGGGTCCGAGATCGACAGCCTGGTTGCGGGTCTTGTGGAGCGACCAGACATTTCCGTGATGTCGGACGAGATTTACGATCAAATTCTCTATGACGGCGAAGAGCACGTTACGCTGCTCGGTTATCCCGAGATCAGGGACCAGTTAATTCTCCTCAACGGCTGGTCCAAGACCTACGCCATGACTGGCTGGCGCTTGGGCTACTCGGTCTGGCCGCAGGAGCTCTATGACAAGGCACGCAAGCTTGCGGTCAATGCCTGGTCATGTGTCAATGCGTCGGCGCAATTTGCCGCGGTCGAGGCGCTCACTGGTCCCCAGGATTCTGTGGGGGAAATGGTTGCCGAGTTTGATGCACGCCGACAACTTGTCGTCGACCTCCTGAACGAACTGCCGGGCATCTCTTGCGTTACGCCAAAGGGCGCATTCTATGCCTATCCCAACATCAGCGGCACTGGCTGGAAGGCCAAGGAACTCGCCTCCGAGATGCTTGAGAAGGCAGGTGTTGCGACCGTAGGCGGTCCGGATTTCGGCGTGCTGGGTGAAGGGTACATCCGCTTGAGTTACGCCAACAGCCAGGAAAACATTCGCCGTGCCGTAAGACGAATTTCCGAGTTTCTCGCCTGAACCCTCGGTGATTGCTCTCCGCCCTGAAGGATGGGGCTTCCTGCGTCTCAGGCCATTGCGGACGGTTGTGCCCATCCAACGCAAAAGCATCCGCAGGCAGGGATGCCCAGACCTTCCGTCCTTGAGATTTCCGTTTTCCCGTACCTTGGTTGTAGCTGCCGGTTCTCGCCGCGATTTGCGATGGTTCGGTTCGTAGCCGGAATCTTCTGACTCGATCATGGTCCCAGGCTTTCTGGTCAGCGAAGTCGAATACGGTTGCACCTTCCAACCTATCGCTGCGCTGGACGACGGTTCATGGCGCGGTCGATATTCAATGACCCGCATGAAACAGGCGTCAAAATTCGCCAGAGGAATCATTTCTGGCCGTTCGAAGAACGCAGCGTGGCGGGGCTTTGCACCAGGGATGACACCCGAATCCAAGGCAAATTCCGCAAGATCCCTGTTCCTTTACTTTCGCTGGCAGCAAGAATTGGAGCCAGCCTTCACTTGGTAGCCGCCAATCCGATTCAACACATTTTGGCGAGTCGCCATGACTTCAGTCACAATAAGGAATGTAGACGGAGTGTTGTCCTGATCAATGTTTGACACGCACAAAAAAGGTGATTGTTTTTCAGAATCTTATGCCGATTGCAACAGCTGTCATGGCACTAAAGGCCACACCCGGACAATGTATCACCGACCCATCGGGAAACCACCCACCACGTCTTCCCGGGCCCGCGGTCAAAACCAAGTACCCGGTAGGTCTTCCATTGCCGAGGCTCCGCCCGGGGCACCCTGCGGATGTGGATAATGCGTCCGTCGGCACGACGGAAACAGGCGATGACCCGGATCTGGCCCGAAAGATATTCCTGTACTCCAACTCGCCGTCTCGCCGCAGGCCCGAAAACGACTGCGAATGACCTGGGCCAACTGGTTGGCCATGACGTTGACGAACAGGTAGCCATTGGACCGGTCCTGCTGCCGGTGAGACACGGGACGCGGACCCGGTTCCGACTGGAGCGACCCGAAACACCGATTCCACATCCCTCAGCATGGATAGTATCCGCCACAGTGTCTCCGCGTCCCGGTCGAACCGGTTGGTACACAGGCAGTTGACGTCGGGACAGGTGAGCATGGTGCCGATATGCAGTGTCCGCATCCGGATGAGCTCGCCGGCAACCCGGATCAAACCGTCAATCGTCGCGGGATTCCCCGTTGAATTCGTAAGAATCCGCATCCTTCGAGCTTGACTTCTCCGTGATCCGGACAGAGAGCGCCCGACAGAGTATTGATGAGTGTTGACTTTCCGGAATCGTTGGCTCCGATAACCGTCAGGACTCCGGCCGGCACCAATTCGCAATCGCCGTTTTCCTTGGCAGTGACAAGGCGGTGCGCAGCGCCAAGATAGTGCCCATGAAACATTCTATCGAAAGTGTTTGACGTCGTTGCGCCGGCGGTTCAAACCCTCCCTCTCTAACAGGATTTTCCACGAGGACGGAGGCCAGTCCGAGTAGCAGGAACCATTTAGGTGGCCCGGGTATTCATGCTCGCTTGAGGTGCACAAGCTATCCAGATGATTTTTTTCGAAGGATTGATCGGAAGTGCGTTCTGAATCCCGACCCGTCAGGCTGGCGATCGCTGGATTCGGACTGGCGGGCCAACGTCACGCCAATGCCATACGGCATGTCGAAAATGTATCCCTTTCCGCAATAGCCGACCCCGATCCCGAGTCCCGGCGCCTCGCGGCAGGTCACGGTCTGACAACTTTCGAAGAATTCGAGGACATGCTCGAAGCGGATATCGCTGACGGAGTGGTTCTTTCGACTCCGACCCGATTGCACGCGGCTCAGGGGCGTGCATGCATCGAATGCCGGTGCCCGGTCCTGATTGAAAAACCGCTCGCAACTGATGTCGGAAGTGCACGGGAACTCGTTGAAACGGCAGAACATGCGCAGGTTGCTCTGCTGGTCGGGCACCACAGGAGATTCAATCCGCTGATCAGCAAGGCGCGGGAAATGATCGCCGGGGGCGGGATCGGTGAGATTCGGGCTGCCCATGCGACCTGCTGGTTCTACAAGCCGGATCGGTATTTCGATGTTTCCCCGTGGCGAAAACTCCGCGGTGCCGGTCCGGTTTCGGTCAACCTCGTGCACGACATCGACCTGATCCGTCACCTGTGCGGAGAAATCACGTCCGTTCAGGCAGCGTCTGTCCCGTCAAGGCGAGGATTTGAAAATGAGGATGTCGCGGCGGCGATATTGCAGTTTTCAAATGGGGCGATCGGAACAATGACTGTTTCCGACGGTATCGTTGCCCCATGGAGCTGGGAACTTACATCAAGCGAATATCCGATTTACCCGCCAACGACCGAAAGCTGCTACCTGATCGGGGGCTCTCACGGTTCACTGTCGATTCCCGACCTGAAGATCTGGTCCCACCCGGAATCCCGCGACTGGTGGTCTCCCATTTCGGCAACTACGGTAACAAGAGACTTTTCGGACCCTCTGACCAACCAAATCGAACACTTTGCAGCGGTCATCCGGGGCGAAGAAATCCCGCTCGTATCGGGTCGAGACGGGTTGCGTGCATTGCAAGTCGTTGACGCGATACGGCGCGCATCGCGATCCTCAGCCGAAATCAGTCTCCCCGTTGATTGACCTGCATCTCTGCCTGAATGAGTGCGCTCAGCGCTCCCGCCAATTTCGAGGCAGCCTCGCACGAAAAGATCGGAGGTCAGCCTGAAATCGCATACTGCCTCGGCCGCGAACACAAGGCGAAGGGCCATGCACACGGCGCTTGTCTACGGGCGTCACGGGCAACCGCGCATCCTTTGCCCAGCGTCGACGAAATCGTCAACGCAGTGGCGGGACGGAAACTTGCGAAGTGCCACGGTCTCCAACTCCTCGGCGTCCATTCGCCGACGCGCCGGGTCGACGCCTTACGGCAGTTTGGCGCTCGAGCTTGAGTTGCGCCCGGATTCAACCAGCGCCCCGGCAAAAGCGAGCTGCCCGCCTTTGTGCGAGATTGACGAACTGAACGTCACGAGAATTTCCTTGGCGCCAAGGTCGTGTTGTGTCGCACCAAGATCAACGACGTCTCGAAATCCACCTGGTGCTTTGGCCGACACCGAAGTGCATCTCCCTGACGGCAACGAATATTCCTGATCCGAGGATCAGGAAAATGCCAATCACGGACAAGGCTGTCGGGAACTCGTTCCAGATGACGTAGCCCCAAAGGACGGCGAGAACGAGAGTCGTGTATTCGAACGGCGCGACGAGTCCTGCCTGGGTCATTCGGTAGGCCTGGGAAATCAGGTATCCGGCCGAAGCGCTGCACAGTCCCATACCTGCAATGATCAACCAGTCGGATGGATCAGGCCAATGCCACGCCCGCAGCAGGAACTCGACAGCCGGATGACCCGAACCGGCGTAGCGGCCATCTCCGAAAGCGACACCCATACCCGTGCACACAACGATGAACGTCACCTGGATATAGAACGCCATCGTCGACGCGCGTTCGGAAAGCCCCATGTTTCTCGTCAGTGTGTGAAGCGCGGCATAGGCAACGGCGGCGAGCAGGGGCAGCAGGAACGCCCACTCAAAGCCGAGGCCCCCAGGTCGCACGATGACGATGACACCGACGAACCCGATCGAAAGCGCCGACCATCTCCGAATCCCTACGGGCTCTTTCAGGAACACCGCTGAAAACGCGGTTATCAGCAGTGGTGCGACGAAGAAGATTGCGGTCGCTTCTGCGAGTGGAATCACCGCGATGCTGGAAAAAAATGCCATGTTCGCAACGACAACACAAAGGCCGCGCAGCAGGTGGAGAAACGGCCGCCGCGTCTTCAGCCTCTCCAGGCCGCCTTCGAGCGGGACAACCAGGCATAGGGTAATGCACAGGGCGACCGTGGCCCGCATCAAGACCAGTTGATGCAACGGGTAGTCTGCGCTCAGCCACTTGACCGATACGTCATTCAGCGAGAACGCCACCGACGAACCGAGCGCGCACAGGATACTCAACTGCGCCCGATCCCGAATTACCATTGCCGCCCCACACGATTGACCCTGTCATTGCGTGCACGAGATTTTCCGAAAGATGCGGGGAGTCTCCTTGATTTCCGACACCGATGTCGGATTCCGTCCACATATCCGACCCATCGGCGATGCTTGCGCATTATTCCATTTCGGCAAGCGGTTGGTTCGAATCGGTATTGATTTCCGTCTCTCCGCGTGCGGATCGAGACCGCTGACATAAAGGGATGATTCCGGCAGGCTGCCTGGAAGCCGTTGCGCCACGAGTTGTCTCGGATTCTTGCCTCCACCTTGTCGCGGGTGAAGCCGGTCATTGTCGCCACGATGCCCATCTGAACACACGTGCGCAAAAGATGTGGGAACGAAAGTGCCACTTGCCGACGGTCAGGAACCAAGGAGATGACTACCGCAACATAGTCCTGACGGCGGACCGTGCGCATCAGCCCTGACCCTACGATTGAGTGTTCTACGGACCGGGGTTCAATCCGGTTGTCGACTGCTGTATCGGCGAGGAAGTCAAAGCAAATTCACCCGTCACACCGAATTCGGCACTTATCTGCACGCAGTTTTCAATGAAGTTGGCTCCCAAGTTAATGACCACTGAGCGAGCCTCTTCCACTTCGATCCGTGCGTCAGGCACGTGGAGTTGAAACACCCGGATTTAACCAATTGGCACACCAATTTGCCTGCGTTCTATCGTGTTACGATTGGAGAATTTTCAGTTCCAAATTCAACTGCCATTGTTTCCGATCTCCGAGAAGTTGGCGATCTTGACACTACCGTGCGGGAATTCGGCCACGATATGCAACTTGCCGCCAAGTGGTTCAATATATTCGCGAAGATTGGACACGTACATGTCCGCCCGTCGCTCAAGCATGGCCACGGCCGGTTGCTTGACATTCAAAGCCGCACCGACCGTTATTTGCGTCATCTCTCTTGCTTGGCCCAATTCATGCAACTGCGCAGGCACAGGCTTGCCGTTGTCACGACGACACACAAAGTCCTTTGTACAATTTTTTCGGCGCTTCCGGTCCGGAACCGACAAATCACTCCCGGAAACGAACAAGGGAAGGATGTCGTGCGCCGGAAGAACTCGCGCTGGCTGCAAAGGCTTGCGGAGTAAGGGAATGTTGTGTCCTTCGAAAACGGGAGCACGCACGACAATTCAGTTCACTCCGCACGACACGGGGGGCATCACCTTAAGTCGTTGTCCGCCTCGCGTAAGACCATTTCCCGGAGTCCTTCTTCCATCGCAGATTTTGGAAGGAGGGTGATGCCCATCCTGATCGCATCGACACCGACCCCACGCGGAATCATGCGTGAGCAGCCCCGGAAACCTTCGTTTCAATTCTCGGAGAGTTTCAAAGAATAACACGCAATGGCTACGTCACGGGTTTGGCCTGGTCCAGCTCCTTCGAACACTGAAGATAATAGTGTCGTGCCGTGCAGTTGATCTGTTCGTCAGCAAATTCTTTCAGGATCTCGGCCTTGATTTTGACCGCCCGTGAATTTTCCCGGTCCGAGAAAATCAACCGGTCGATCAGCTGGAGCGCCCATTGATAGTCTCCGGTGGACCGGGCGTTTTCCGTAGCTTCGAGGACCGCATCCGGGCCGCCGATCAATTCAATGAATCGTCTTCCTTCATCACGCGGCGCGAGCGTGCCGAGGGACGTCGGGTTCCCATCAAACCAGCCCATCGTGCCAACGAAATACGCGCGAACCGACCAGTCCACGCGTCCATAGAATTCGCGCAGGTAAGGTTTCTCAGCCAGGTCATCCGGTAGTTTGACGGAATGTGCCAGCTCGTCGATGGTCAATCCGGCGTCCATGCCTTGCCGGGTTTCATCGACAACATGGCGGATGGCATCGCGGTAATCGCGCAACACCTCCGTGATTCGGTCCGCCCCGATCAGTGCCTTTGTATGACCGGGCGCCAGGACGTCTGCGTCGAAGCCCATGAGAAGGTCAAGCGTGTCGGCCCAGGCGTCGAAATCCCGGTACACCGTCCCGCGAATGGCATACAGGTTCGGAAAGGACCGGTAATAGTTGTCTCCGCAGAACAATACCCCCTTGTCCTGGTACCAGACGACCATGTGGTCGGGCGTCTCGCCGGGCGCCATGACCAAATCCAGGTCAACGCCACACCGCGAAATGCGTTCGCCTCCGTCGCCAATCCTTCGGGTCGGAGGAACGCTTCCCATGCCCAGTCCCTTCAGCGGGCGGTCACCTGGACCAACGCCGATACCGATGATTTCGTCCGGATAAGACAGCCCGATGCCGAACTGGCGCTTCGTCCGCACCTGCATTGCCTTTGTCGGACGTGGATGGGCAGAGGCCACGATCAGCGAATCGTCCGAGAACCTGGTGCTGGCAAAAATTTCCGGCTGTCCGCCTTCCGCGAAAACCGTAGCCCCTGAGACGTGGTCCCGGTGCGAGTGCGTATAGATGATCGTTCGTACGGGGAGATCCGAAATCTTCCTGAACTCGGCCAGGATGTTTTCCGCCGCGCCCGTGGACTCTGACGTGTCAATGATGACGAGCCCATCGTCACCCCTGATCATGTAGACGTTGGAGGCGGCATATCCGAATGCCTGGAAGACGTTGTCCGCGATCTGGACCACTTCCTTTCGAAAGTACTCGGGGTGGGCTTTCAATTCCGGGTGCATCGTCTTTCCTTCCTCCGATCATTTGGCGAATCGACAGGTTGCCGATGAGGGTGATCCCCGATTTTCGGTTACGATGGGTGCGTACCGACTCATCTTTTGGTTCCGACCCTACACCGGGCAGCGCCGCTGGTGACTTGCCGTGATTCACAGGCTGGCGCGGCCATCACTTTAAGGCTTCCGCCCTTGTGCTGCCCGACGACATGGTAGTGTCTTGGGATCCCTAGTGCAAGAAATCCGGGATTCAATAAATCTATCTCTATACTTTTGTTGATTTGGGATCCCAAATATGTGACATGACACATGCAGCGTTTGATTCAAGCAGATGGGCGTTCACCCGATCACATGTCAAAAGCGTGGATCAGTCGCAAGCGATGGTAGGCAAATGGCCCGCAAGAACATACTTTTCATCATGTGCGACCAGCTGAGGTTCGACTACCTGGGCTGTAGCGGTCATCCGACAATCAGGACGCCCAACATCGACGCGCTCGCGGCACGCGGGGTGAGATTCAGCAACGCGTATTGCCAATCGCCGATTTGCGGTCCGTCACGCATGAGCATCTATACGGGACGGTACGTATCGTCACACGGAGCATCCTCCAATTTTACGCCGCTCCGCATTGGTGAAAAGAACATCGGACATCACCTTAACCCGCTCGGCGTAAAGACCATCCTGATCGGAAAATCGCACGTGGTTGGTGACAGGGAGGGCATGGAGAGATTGGGAATCGACCCCGGAAGCGCAATTGGCGTTCATCACGCTCAGGGCGGTTTCGAGGTCTGCGAGCGCGACGACGGTGTGCATCCGGACTCGATGGTTCGCGCCGATCTCGCCTACAACGACTACCTGAGGTCCAGGGGATTCACCGAAGACGGCAACCCCTGGCACTGGGCGGCAAATTCGGTCGAAACCGAAAGCGGAGTTCGGTCCGGGTTTTTCAACGACCGTGTCGACCTGCCCGCAAGGGTCTCCGATGAGGACTCGGAAACCCCCTACATGACAAGGCGCGCGATCGAGTTCCTGTCCGGGGACGACGGCGAAACGCCATGGCTGCTCCATCTGTCCTATATCAAGCCGCACTGGCCCTATGTCGCGCCCGCGCCCTACAACGACATGTACTCCGCTGACGACGTGATCCCGGCTGTCAAGTCAGAGGCGGAATTGTCCGACCCAAACCCGCTTTTCAAACACTTTTCCGACCGGATTGCCGGAAGGACCTTCAGCAACGAGGCCGCCCGAAAAACTGTCATCCCGGTGTACATGGGACTCATATCCCAGATCGACGATCAACTCGGAATCCTGTTCGCGTTCATGCGCGAGCGTGGATTGCTCGACAACACGATGATTGTATTCACGTCCGACCACGGAGACTACCTGGGCGACCACTGGATGGGCGACAAGGATTATTTTCACGATCCTTCCGTAAAAATCCCGCTGATCATAGTAGACCCGAGCAGCTCTGCCGACCGTACCCGCGGCACTGTCGACGACTCCCTGGTTGAATCAATCGACCTGATTCCGACGTTTGTTGAATTCCAGGGGGGCGAGGTCGCCCGGCATGTCCTGGACGGTCGCTCGCTCATGCCGAAGATCCGGGGCGAGGAAACCGAATGGCGAGACTACGTCATCAGCGAATACGACTATTCCTGCCAGGTTTTCAGACCCGAGACCGGTAAATTGCCGCTCGACTGTCGTTCCTACATGATCGCGACCGACAAATGGAAATACGTGCATGCGCCGGGGTACCCTCCTGTGTTGTTTGACTTGGTCAATGATTCCGACGAACTGGTCGATCTCGGTCGCAGCCCGGAGCACGCGGAAATACGTCAATCACTGTTCAACATGCTTGCCGACTGGGCGCTTCAATATCGCCAGCGCGAAACCTGGTCAGAAGAGCGCAATATCAAGATGACCGGAATGGAAGAGCAACTCGGCGTCATAATCGGTTACTGGAATGAAAAAGACGCGGAGGGCAAGGATCCGGGATTGCTTCCAAGGCGAAAAGCGGATGACGCGAACTGAAGGGTCCTGGCCGATCAATCGAACCTTGTCTTGACGATCGCTCGCACGCGAAGCCGGAACACTTGGGTTCCGTTTCGCCTGCAAGGCCGCCAATGGGCGCTCAATTTTCATCCGCTGCCGACTTGCGTCCGTGCGCACTTCGCGATGTCGGGAAAGATATGGAGCTGTGCTAAAAACTGGCCTGCGCAGCGGGCAGGGATCTGACAAGTCGTGCAGATACGCCAAGTTCGTGATCGCGGCATTCAACGAGTCTTCATGGCCCCGGCACAAGGATGGCGCATGTCCTTGAGATCATCGGTCTGCGCGGCGCCGGTCTGCCATGCCATCGCTGGCGCCCAATCGCAGTCACCCTTCCTCAACCCTGGGCTGTTGGAAATGGCACCCGGTCAATAGCGGCGATTTCGAGTTCCGCGAGCATCTCGACCAGGCTGTTCCTGACATCCGCGTGGGCCGCGCTTTCCCATAAGTTCTTCATCTCGTCCGGATCGTCCTCGAGGTCGAACAGCTCATTCTGGCATATGCCGCGATAAAGCGTCAGGCGCCAACGATCGTGGATGATCGTGTGGGCGCGCGGCTCGGGTCCAAACGCCTCCTGGGTGCGCTGCGTGTCGTACTGGATAAGCGCCGCGACCCGTTCGGCGCCGCCGGCGACGGACAAGGCCTGACCGTGCATGCCGTCCGGCGCTTCGATCTTCGCGTGTTCCAAAATCGTCGTGCCGATGTCGATTGTCTGCGCAAGTGCGGCACATCGTTCTCCTTGCCGTCCATTGGGGTCGGCCCAGATAAACGGTACGTGGGTGAGTGTGTCGTATTGTTCAGCCCCTTTGAACAGGAGTCGGTGGTCGCCCAGGTGATCGCCGTGATCCGAGGTGAAGATCTGAACCGTGTTGGCGGCGACACCGGCAGCATGCGCAGCTGTCCGAACCCGGCCGATCGCATCATCGATCATGGTGATCATGCCGCAGGTCAGGGCGCGGGCTTCCAGCGCTTCCTGTCTTGACACGGCAACGGTAAAGCCCGACCTCTGGCCCAGGGTCTTGTCGCGCGCGCGGTCTCGCTCGGCGATCTTGACATACTCCGGCGGGTTCCAGTCATTGGCCAAGAAGGCAGGCGGTACCCCCATGTCTTCTGGCCGGTACATGTCCCAATACCTGCCGGGCGGGTTGAATGGATGGTGTGGATCGGGCCAGGAAACCATCAGGAAGAATGGTCTCGGGTTGCCTTTGCGACCTTCAAGCCACGCGCACGCGCGCTCGGCGATGTACGTCGTTGAGTAGTACTTTTCCGGGACAGGAGTGCGGATGGCCTGAGGGCAGACATAATCGTGCGGGAGCTGACAGTCGCGGCCCCGCAAGGGAAGAACCTCCGGCGCTACCTTCGTCAGCCAGATCTCGTAGTCGCCGCCATTCGTGGTACCGTGCCGCAAGACAAGATCCACGTGATCGAAGCCGTAATACGGGGTCGGTGTCGCAGGATTGTCCTGCATCCAGAATTTCTGCCGTTCCGTTTGATAGTCCGCATTGTCCCGATCCGAACGAATGGCCTGCGCCAGTTCGTCCGGCGGCGCCTGATAACCTTCGCGATATTTCCTGGGTTCGAATTGAGTGGGCCAGTCGGTCAGGTTCTGCAAGTGGCTCTTGCCGATCATTGCGGTGTCGTAACCGGCGGCGCGCAACATTTCGACGAAGGTCACGTTGTTGAAATCCAGCGGTATGCCGAGGGTTCTGACGCCATGGCTCGATGGCATTCTGCAGGTCATGAGGCTGGCACGGTTTGGCATGCAGACGGGCGAGGCCACGTAAAACCGGTCGTATGAAACGCCCTGCCCGGCCATTTCATCGATATTCGGGGTCTGCAATACCGGATGACCGTAGCACCCGAGGTGATCAACCCGCTGCTGATCGGTGATAAAGAGAATGTAGCTCGGTCGTTCGGCCACGCGATTATCCATCCGACAGAATCAGTTTCATGCGCTGGTCTCCGAATTGGGCTGCTCGGCCCGGCTTCGGAACACGTGAAGCCCGATGATCACTGCACCGGCAGTCAGCGCCGGTGCATAGAACGCGACAGGCCTGACCATGATCAGCACCGCAACAGCAAGTCGTATGGCGATCTCGACGCCGCCCAGGGCTTTGCGGTCATAGGCCGACAGGGAACTCGACACCAGATAGAGCGCCAGGAGCAGCCGGGCAATCAGAAACACCAGCCATCCAGCGTGAAGTTCGCCGTCATAGCCGGGAAGAAAATTCCCCACGGAAGCCGGATCCAGGACTGCCTTGTCGATCAGGAGAAGCTCCGGGTATATGGCGAAAACGAGCGGAACGGTGAACATCACGATGCCGGATTTCACCGCGGAAAACCCGGTACTCATCGGGTCGGCCTTGGTGATTGTCGAAGCGGCAAATGCGGCGAGCGCCACTGGCGGCGTGATTGCCGAGGCAACAGCGAAGTAAAAGATGAACATGTGCGCGGTAAAGGTCGCGATGCCCAGGCCCACCAGCATCGGGCCCATCAGGAGCGCGACGTTGATGTAGGCGGGAACCGCGGGCATTCCCATCCCCAGAAGCACGGCAAGGAGCATGGTCAACGCCAGCGCGAAAAGCTGAAATCCGGCGGAGCCGCTGGCGACGTCGAAGGACTTCAGGAAGCCGAGAACGTCGATCGCCACGAATTTCGCGACCGCCGTGAAGTTCAGGCTGACGTCGATAACGGTCACGGCCAGAAACATGAGATACAGGGTCGAGACCGTTACGCCTGCCTGAGCCAAGCCGTCGAGGATCTTGCGGGGCCGCGCGCGAAATTCGTGATCCAGGAACATCAGCACCAGAAGCAGGATCACAGCCCACCAGCCGGCGGCGCTGGCGTCCCCGGCCGCGTTCTGGAAAAGCTCGATGATCCAGGGCATTGAAATGACCTTGCAGGCTTGGCCATTGATTTCGACCTCGGCGCCCAGCATGATCGAAATCCAGCTGCAAGCCACACCGTCTTTTGGCGTCAAAAGCAGAA
This sequence comes from Paracoccaceae bacterium, assembly GCA_026707935.1. Lineage (GTDB taxonomy): Bacteria > Pseudomonadota > Alphaproteobacteria > Rhodobacterales > Rhodobacteraceae > JAPPHA01. The sequence goes on along the minus strand of JAPOVX010000207.1, from coordinate 59,968 downwards.
TCAGAATCAGGAGCACCGGCGCGAACACCTGAACCAGGTGAAACCTGCCGGTGTTGTTCAAACGCATTTCATCGGGCAGTTCGCCGACAGGCTGGATGTCTTGCTTGCGGGCCTGAAAGATCACCGACAGGAACAGGCAGAAGAAAAAGAGTAGCGCCGGGACTGCCGCCGCGATGATGATCTCCCGGTAGGGAACACCCGTCAGCGACGACATGACGAAGGCGGCGACGCCCATGATCGGCGGCATGATCGATCCGCCGGACGAGGCTGCGGCCTCGACGCCGCCCGCGAAGACCTTTGAAAACCCGCGCTTCAGCATCATCGGGATCGTGAGAACGCCGGTGGACAGCACGTTGACCACCGGCCCACCGGTGATCGTGCCGAACATCGCCGATGAGACGACCGCGGCGTGGGCTGGTCCGCCGCGCATGTTTCGGGTCAGCGAAAAGGCAAGCTTGATCAGGGCATGGCCGCCTGCGCAGCGGCCAAAAAGTCCGCCAAGGATGATGTAGGGAAACACCAGAAGCATGAGGACGTTGATGAAACGCCCGAGCAGGCCGGCAGTGTTGTTGACCAGGGCGTCGCGCACGAACTCGCGACCCGAGGCCAGGCTGCGTGGCTCTTCGCTGCTCAGGATGGTGACGAGGTATTTGTTTTGGCCTTCGGCACCGAAAAAATACCAGTTCATCACCGTGCCGAATGTGTATGCGGCGATCAGGATCGATACCAACACCAGCGGCAGGCTCCAGACCTTGACGTTGTAGGCCAGGAAGACGACAATCGCCCCGAATAGTATGAACGGCAACCAGCCAAACGTGGTATTCAGGCACTTCGGGTCGTCAGCGGTGTCCGGTATCGGCAACCCGAGCAGTTTGGCGTACTCGATCTCGGCTTCCAGAGCCTCGGCCATCAACCGCGCCCGGTCGCCCGTGAACACGTCGATCAGGCAGACGGCATCGAGTTCGATCAGGTAGCTCAGCGAGATCGAAATCGCCGCGACGACCAATGCGATGTCAAGGAAGAGCCCGAACCGCCGAACAATGGGAGCCTTGTCAGTCCAGCTTCGCCACATCGAATGCTTCAACGCGACGATCACCATCATCCAGAAAAAGATGATCGGATACAGCCATTCGGTCGGGAACCGCCTGACCTTGAAGAACTCAATCCCCGTCAGAGACCTCCAGAGTTCATCCCATCCGGGTATGGCAGGAGTCACGTTCAAGAGCCCGACCACCACCAGCAGCAGACCCAGCCAATAGGTCAGGCGTTCCGCGGTCGACATGGAGTCTTCCTGTTGTCGCTCTTGGTCTTGTTCAGTCATAGCGGCTCAGTCGGGCATTCCCGCGCGCAGGTCGGCCAAGAAAGTAGCGCGGGCGGCGTCTGCGGACCGCCCGCGCGGGTCTCGAGAAAACGTCAGGGTTTTGCGCAGCCGGGAACCGTGTAACCCGCTTCCTCCCAAGCGCGTACGGCACCGGGATGGAACTTGATCGGGTTCGCGCCGCACAGGCCTGCAACCTTGGGATCAAGTACGCCAAAGTTCACAGTCTCCATGAAAGGCGCTTTCGCCATGAGGTTGTCGAGGTTCTCGATATGCGCCTTGACGAGTTGAAAGGCCACTTCTTCATCCATGCTCTTGTTGACCATGTCGCCGCCGACAATGGCCATTCCGCGAAACGTGTCGTCTTCGGAGACGATGGTCCAACCTTCGCCAAGACCGGCCTGAACTTCGGCAACCGGAATCTCGAATGCCGTGGAGCCAGGTTTGTTCAGCAATTTCTGGGCAGCTTCAGTCTCATAAATGTCCTTCGGCAGCGAGAATGCCGTCATCGCGCCGGCTGCACCGATCTGCGTGACCCTGACGCCAGGGAACAGGTCCGGCATGACCGCTGCATCGGCGGTTCCGTCGATGACCGCCGCCGCTGCCTGGTTCCAGTTGACCGTCACGGATTCGTAGTCTTCGTTGGCCTTCAGGCCGGCGAACAGCTGGATCAGAGCACGAGAGTTTGACACGGCAGCACCACGAGGTGGACCGTTCAGCACCTTGCGTCCCGCCAGATCCTTCCAGCCGGTGATCCCCTTGGCATCGTAGGCATACAGGTAGAATATGCTCAACGTATAGGGATAGAGCAGGCGCAGGTTTGAACCGAGTTCAGCGCCCTTTTCCTTTCCGAGGCTCGAATAAGGCCCAACGCCGCGCGACAAAAGGAACGGGATCATGAAAGGGCCGTTCACGATATCGACTTTTCCCTCGGCGAGGGCTTGGATGTAAATTGTCCCCGTCTGGCCGTCCTTCAGTTGAATGTTCGCGATGCCGCGTTCGGACGCGTATTCAACCAGGGCCGCAGCCGTGAGACCGACCACTGTGCCGGCGCCGGCGGTTTCCGACGTCAAGTTGACCTGGGCCGATGCCGCCGAAGCGGTAAGCGTGGCCGTCGCGACAAGTGCTGCTGTCCTTAGGTTCCTGAGCATTTTTTCCTCCCTTTGCAAAGTTCTGCGAACCCACGTTTTGGTTCAAGTTCATCGCAATCGAACTCTACCGGTTCGCGTTTCGCGCGTGTGTAGCGATGCTGCTCAGCGCTTCGGTCGCCTGGCACGCGAACACCTCTGTCGCCGCCGAAATGTCGTTGCCTGCGCCTGAAAACACCACCCCCACAGCATTTCCTGCGGCTAATGGGCCGATTCAGGATCCCAAAGTCAAGAAGAATCCTAATTTCTCGAAAAATATTTGCGAAAATTGCCTTATTTGGGATCCTATATTCCGCAATCGGACCAGGAAAATGCGACATGTGGCTGCAGCCCATCCTGTGCACCGGGATTTCGTCTGCTGGTTGCGGATTTCTTCGCGGCGATTGAGCAAGTGAACGTGTTTGCCGGCAAAGCGGTTATCAATGACGTGAATTCGTCCAAGATGTTCCCGGGCTTTGCACGGTATTCTATCGCTTTGCTGTCGGGTTCGATGCTGTTGCTCCACGTTTCCCGAAATCGCCACATTGCTTCCCGAACAAACGCGGCAGATGGCCAAGTCTGGCAGCCATTTTGCAAGTTCTCCGGCCCCGTGAATTCGACTGCAAATTCGTTCTGAAGCCCCCAACGATGCCGGGCAGTCTCTCGCCTCTGTTCGCCAAGCCATTGACAGGAACCAAGGGCGTGAATCACTCGGGCGCGTGGTTCTCCATAAAGGCCGAGGGAGCAGGGTCGGTGCCCGAGTATGCGACAAGATCGGCGACGGTCAGGTTATCGTCCCGCTTTTCGAAAGTCTGTATGTATTCAATCATTGTGTGCGAGTGCTCGCGCATCATGCCTTCGGCACGGACAGGATCGCCTTTCTCGATTGCCTCGTGGATCACCTGGTGCTGGGCATTGCCCAGGCGCAGCCGGAACAGGCCCCGTTCCAGTTGATCAGGCGTGTCGCCAACTGACCGGTCGAAGACCATCGATCCGACCGCCAGCATGGGCAAGTGGCTGATCTGTTTGCAGGTGTAGCCGACGTATTCGTTTCCGCACGCCGTAAGGATCGCGGAATGGAACACCTTGTTCGCTCCCTGCGCCTGCCAGATCACTGCATCGTCAAGCTCGCCAAGATGCTCGAGTTTCCTGATCGAATCCTCAATCGTTTCGATGGCGCGGGCCATATCGGGCAAGTGTCTGGAGCGGTCCGGGTTCTGTGCCATCAGCCGCGCCGCAAGGCTTTCAAGATGGCCGCGAACCTCGACAGCCTGGAGGATGTCATCCACGGTCGGACTTTGTACCAGGTATCCGCGGCCTTCTCCGCGGCGAATGACCCCCTCGCGCTCAAGCAGGCGCAGGGCCAGCCGGACAGGTGTGCGTGAAACATTGTGAGTCTCGCAGAGCTGCGCCTCCGAGAGACGCTCGCCTCCTTCGTAGGCACCCAGGATTATGTCCTGCCGGATTCGCGCCGCAAGTTCGGTGTCGATGGATTCCATGTGTTCATTGTCACCAAATGGGATCCCAAAGTCAAGGTGCGCGGCTAATACTTGGTCAAAAGCCGACACTTTTGCTTGAAATGGGATCCCATTTAGACGAATATTGGCGAGAATCAACCACAAGCAACCAATCCAGCGCCGCGGCGATCCAGTTTGGGATCCTAAATCGTTGCCGCCACATGAACGAACCTTGAAGGAGAAAAAACATGACAATCACCCGTCTAGGCCTGGTCGTGGCGCTTGCGTCCACGCTCGGATTGACCGCGCAATCAGCGGCCGGCGAAGAACTGAGCGTCGCGACCTTCGTGCCGCCGCAGCATCACACCAACCAGATAATGTTCAAGTGGTTCGGTGAAGAGATCGAAAGGCGGTCCGGCGGAACCTTGACCATGAAACTTTACCCTGCGGGCCAACTCGGCGCCGGGCCTGTCCAGCAGTACAAGCGCGCGGTTGAAGGCGTGGGAGACATCACGTTTGGCGTGACCGCCTATACTCCCGCCCTCTTTCCTAAGTCGATGCTGGCGATCCTGCCGGGCGCCGCGGAAAACGCTGATGATTCCACGCGGCGCATCTGGGCGATCTTCGACGAGTACTTCGCCGACGAATTTACCGAAGTCAAGGTTCTCGCCGTGGGTACCGTCGCCGGCAGCCTGTTTGTCGGCACACGCGACGTTTCGACCCTGGAGGGGTTGAAAGGCGCCAAGCTCGTGCCTTTTGCGGCCATGACGACACCCATCGTCGAAGCGCTCGGAGCCGTGCCCGTACAGATGCCCGTCACCGAGATGTACACAGGTCTCAGCACCGGCACGATTGACGTGACGACGGCTTCCTACAACAACCTGACACCGCCATGGAATTTCTGGGACGTGGCCAGCCACGTGGTTGAAAACGTGCCCGTCAGTTTTGCCGTCACCTTCGCGGTCATGAACAAGGAGAGGTACATGAGCCTTTCGGACGAACATCGTGCGATTATCGACGAACTTGCCGGACTGCCCATGTCGCTCAAGCTTGCGGAGTCCTTCGACGGCGCAGATGAGCGCTCGAAAAAGATGATCGCGGAAGCGGAAAAGGGCTACGAGTGGATCGTCGTGTCGGACGAAGAGCGCGCCAGAATGGACGCCGCCGTCGCAGAGGGCCTGGAGGCAATATTCGCGGACTACGAAAGCAGAGGGATCGCGAACGCCCGGGAGATCTACGCGGCGCTCAATCGTTAACCCGCAGACAAATCGACTGCGCCCCGGGCGATCAGCAAGGGCCCGGAGCCCAGCGCTAGCCCTGGGGCGCAGTCACCGTCAGGACCGGTCACGCATGACCAACGGAGGACCCTCCCATGGCAATTATCGTCCCAACCAACAGATCCGTGGAAACGCTCGAGGGAATTCACCTTTACCACGGTCACATCTCGAACTGTTCGATGCGCGTTCGCATGACGTTGATTGAAAAGAGGCTTCCCTGGACCAGTCATCACCTCGACCTGAAGAAGAAGGAAAACATTTCGGACGAGTATTTCGGCATCAACCCGAACGGTCTGGTGCCGACGTTGATCGACGATGGCGTGGTCCATATCGAGTCAAACGATATCATCGACTATCTCGACATGACGTACCCGGAACCCTCGCTGCGTGCGGTGGACGACGAAGACGAGATGCTTGAATGGCTTCGTCTTGCCGCATCGATCCATGTGCCGGCAGTCAAGCCGTATGTCTACGCGACCATGATACAGAAGAAGGTGAAGAAGACCGCCGAGGAACAGCAAAAATACGACGAGCTACAGAAGAATGAAGAACTGAAAAAGTTCCACGCGAAACATGCCGGCAGCAGTGCCTTTGGCGAGGACGACATCGCCAGGGCGGAGGGGATTCTTGACGAGTGTTTCGCCAAACTCGAAAACGCGCTCGAGTGCCGGGACTGGATCATGGGCGATCAATTCACCCTGGCTGACATTTCCTGGATACCGCTGCACTTCGTGCTCATCGGCTGTGGTTACCCGTTCGAGCGCTATGCGAATATTTCACGTTGGGCCGCAGCTCTCAGGGACAAGGAGAGTTACCAGGAAGGCATCCTCAAGTGGTGCCCGGATTTTTCGAAAGTCTGAGCTGCCGGTTGCAAAGAAAAAGTCGGATGTCAAACGAACCGAACAGCGACAAGTCCCCGGGCCGGCCGCCGCCCGCGCTCAGTTGGCTCGATGTTCCTCTGGCCTGGATTTGCCTGATTTTTGGAGGAGCGGCGCTGGTCTTCATGACGGGATTTTCGGCGTGGAACGTGCTGGTCATGCGCAAGGCGCTGAACTCCCCCATCGTCGGTGCGGAGGACCTGCTGGTCCTGGCACTCGTCGTGATCGTCGCCCTATCTATCCCGCTTGGGGCACGGTCTGGCGCGCATATCGAAATCGAGGTCCTGGAATCGCGTATGTCGGCGGGATTCGCAAAGTGGTCGATGATCTTCGTCAAGCTGCTTGGCGCGGCGCTACTTGTCGTCATGGCGTGGCGCCTTTGGCACTCGGGCCAGAGCGCGGTGCGTTTCGGCGAAACCACGCAGCAATTGCTGATTTCGTTCGAACCGTTCTACTACATGCTCGCGATTTCGACGGCAGTATATTCCGTGGTTCTGGTACTCGATATCTGGCAACTCCTGCGCTCGGACAAGGTCGTGTCGCTCAGGATCGGGCGTGAACCGTCATGATCAGCATGACGGTTCTCGGTATCCTGGGGCTGCTTGCGCTGTTCATCCTGCTGGCCCTGCGCATGCCGGTCGCGCTGTCGATGCTGGGTGTGGGCTTCATCGGTACGGTCATTGCCAACGCCAACAAGTTCATCAACGTCGGCATGGCTTCGGACCAGGCCTGGGCGCGGGGCTGGAAGATCGCCTATTCGAATCTCGCTGGCGAGACGTTCGAGGCCGCCTCGAACTTCAATTTGCTCGTCATCCCGATGTTCGTGCTGATGGGCAACCTGGCCGGAGTTTCGAAGATGTCGAACGACCTCTTCGCCGCCGCCTATCGCTGGATGGGACATCTGCGCGGCGGGCTTGCTTCGGCCACCATCGCGGCCTGCGCGGGCTTCGCGGCGCTTTCCGGCTCTTCGCTCGCTTCCGCGGTCACCATGGGCCGCGTCGCATTGCCGGAAATGAAACGCTACAAGTATTCCGACAGCCTGGCCACCGGTTCCGTCGCGGCCGGCGGCACCTTCGGTTTCCTGATCCCGCCTTCTGGCGGCATGATCATCTATGCGGTGCTGACCGAGCAGTCGATCGGGCGGCTCTTCATGGCAGGGGTCTTTCCGGGCGTCATTCTGACGCTCCTCTTTATCGGAGCGATCTACCTTGTCGTCGCACGCAATCCGGAGGCGGGTCCGCGCGGAGACCGTTCCGGACGCGCGGATCGATTGACCGCGCTCTGGCGCGCCGTCCCCATCCTGGGTGTCGTTCTGGTGACGATCGGGGGCATGTATACCGGGTTCTTCACCCCGGTCGAGGCATCTTCGGTCGGTGCTTTCCTGACATTTGTCGTTGCAGCCTGGCGCCGGTCCGTATCACTGGAAGCGCTGCGCACCGTTATCCTGCAGACCATGAACGCCACGGCGACCGTCTTTCTCATCATTATCGGGGCCTTTGTCTTCATCCCGTTCATGTCGCTGACAGAATTGCCAGCCCAGTTGGTGACAATTCTGACGTCGCTCCCGATCGGCGATGTCGGCGTGCTGCTCGTCATCATCCTCGCCTACATGATCCTCGGCATGTTCCTGGAATCCATGGCGATGCTCGTCCTTACAATTCCGGTCGTGATACCCATCGCCATCGATCTCAACTGGGACCTGATCTGGTTCGGCATCATCGTGGTGATCGTGCTGGAAATGGGCATGATCAGCCCACCGGTCGGCATCAATGTCTTCATCGTGAAATCCATCGCGCCCGAGGTCCCGATGGGCCAGATTTTCCGCGGCATCTGGCCATTCTGGTTCGCCATGGCCGGGATGATCGCCCTTCTCATCCTCTTTCCGCAGATCGCGCTATTCCTGGCGCAGACGATCGTCGGCGGATAGCGGCAACAGGAGTCGTCAAATGGACACCAAGACAGAACTGAGAACGCTACGGCACTTCATTGGGGGGGACTGGGTTGGCGCGGAAGACGGTGCGACGTTCGCGGTCCTGAATCCACTGGACGACAGCCTTTATGCCCATGCGGCGAAGGGCACCGATGCGGACATGCGCAAGGCCGTTGCCGCGGCGAAATCGGCCTTTCCCGAATACAAGCAAACGCTGCCTGCTGAGCGCGAGCGCTGGCTGCTCAGAATTGCCGAGATCATGGAGGAACGAAAGTCCGAACTGATCGACTGCCTGATTGACGAAATCGGTTCACCGATCCAGAAGGCCCTGTTCGAATTCAACAAGGGCCTGACCATGGTACGGGCCGCCGCCGGCATGTGCCGCAACGTGCGCGGCGAAACGATCCCGTCGGACGCACCGGGCAAGTTCTCGATGTCAATCCGTGAACCGCTCGGGGTGGTTGCGGTCATCACGCCATTCAACGTTCCGCTCATCAAGAACACCCGGCTGGTTGCGAATGCACTGGCTGTCGGAAACACGGTTGTCCATCTGCCCTCGGAAATGGCGCCGCACCTGAGCGTGCTATTCGCCGAAATCGTGGCTGAAGCCGGGTTCCCGCCAGGTGCATACAATGTCGTGTCCGGTTATGGCCATGAGATCGGCGACGACCTGACCGGCCACGAGGACGTTGACTTCGTCACGTTCACGGGTTCAACCGTCGTCGGCCAGCACATTAACGAAATCTGCGCAAAGAACAAAACGCCCAATACGCTGGAGCTCGGCGGGAAAAGTCCAACTGTTATCCTGGCGGACGCCGACCTGGACAAGGTCATGCCTCTTGCCGCGCGGTCCATCTTCATGTTCGCGGGCCAGGCCTGCATCGCATCGAGCCGGTTCTATGTCGAACGCCCGCTCTACGACGAATTCGTCAAGCGCTTCGCAATGCTGGTCTCGAAGATCGGCATGGGTGATCTGCGTGATCCCGCCACGGTCATCGCACCCGCAATTTCGGAGCGACAACGGAACCGCATCAGGAGCCACATCGAGGATGCCGTCGCAAAGGGCGCGACAGTGGTTGCCGGCGGTGAATGGGAAGGCAACCGCTGCCAGCCGACCCTGCTGACCGGGGTCACCGGGGACATGACCGTTTGCAAGACCGAAACATTCGGCCCGGTCACATCGATCTACCCGATCGACAGCTATGAGGAAGGATTGCAAAAGGCAAACGACACCGAATACGGCCTGTCGTCGGCAATCTTCACCAAGGACATCGACAAGGCATTTCACTTCGCCCGGAATATCGGTGCGGGCATGTGCCACATCAACGGTCCGACCATTCACGATGAAGCGCATGTGCCTTTCGGCGGCAACGGGGAATCCGGCGTCGGCCGCGAAGGGACCGATGCCGACATGGAAGCGATGACCGAGCTCAAATGGGTTACTGTGCAGTTATGACGTTCACGCTCTACCACCACGGCTCGTCGGTTTGCGCCGCCAAGGTGCGTTTTGCGATGGATGAAAAGGAACTGGAATGGGATGGCGTCTATGTCGATATCCTGAAGGGCGAACAATTCGACCCGGCATATCTGAAGCTCAACCCCAAGGGCGTGGTGCCAACGCTTGTTCACGACGATCTCGTCATCCCGGATTCAACCGTCATCATCGAATATCTCGACCAGATCGCGCCGGAGACCAGCGTTCATCCGACCGACCCCTGGGAGCGGGCTCAGGTCCGCTACTGGACCAAGGCTGTCGACGAGGATCTGCACCCCGCCTGCGGAGCGGTCACCTTTGTCTGTTCGCATCGGCACACTGTCCTGAAGAACCTCGGTCCCGAGGGCGTGAAGGAGTTTCTTGCCTCGACGCCAAGGATCTCGGTGACCTCGGACTGGAAAAGCCGGAAAGACGCCTTCGTACGCTATGGGTTCGAGGCGCCAGGTGCGGCCGAGAAGGTCCAACTCTACGATACCTATCTTCACAAGATGGAGGACGCGCTGAGCGGCGGGGATGACTGGCTGGTCGGTAACAGGTTTTCGGTCGCCGACATCGCCATGACTCCCTATGTCAATCGCCTTGCGATGATGTCGATGCGCGGCATGTGGGAAGGCGGGCGACTGCCCAATGTCGAGCATTGGTTTGCACGGATCGCGGCGCGGCCGAACTTCAAAAGGTGCTTCCTGGACTGGGTACCTGATGACCTGACCGACGATCTGCGCGAGAACGGGACCAAGAGTTGGCCTGAGGTCGCGAAAATACTCGAAATCGAAATCTGAAAGAGGGAGGCGATCATGGGCCGACTGGAAGGAAAAACAGCAGTTATCACCGGAGCCGCGCAAGGCATTGGTGCACTCATGGCCAAGGCAATGGCAGACGAAGGGGCAAGGGTCCTGGTGACGGATGTTCAGGATACCGCGGACGCGGTGAAGGCCATCACCGACGCCGGCGGGGCAGCCCGGGGAATGAAGGTCGACGTGACATCAAACGACGATCTCGCAGCCATGGTCGAAACGGCCAGGATCGACCTGGGCGGGCTCGACATCATGGTCAACAATGCCTCGATCTTCGCCACGATCAAACCCAAGCCCTTCCTTCAGATCGAAGACGACGAGTTCGATCTGATCATGCGGGTCAATACCCGTGGCGTGCATCAGGTCATGCGCGCCATCGTTCCGACCATGATACAGGCGGGTGGCGGAAAGGTCATCAACATCGCGTCGGGCACGTTTTACTACGGCCCCCCGGGGCTGTCGCACTATACGGCCTCGAAAGGCGCGGTCATCGCTTTGACCCGCTGCCACGCGCGCGAGTTGGGCGACAAGAACATCCAGGTCAATGCCATTGCGCCCGGGCTTACGGAAAGCGAAGGCGTGAAGGCCAACACGGGCTTTGACGTGGCGCGTGCACCGACGATCGCCACGCGCTCGATCAAACGCGAGATGCTGCCCGAAGACCTGCTGGGGACGCTCATGTATCTTGCGACATCCGACAGCGATTTCGTTACCGGACAGACGCTGAACGTGGACGGAGGAAAGGTGAATGTCTGAGAACGCCGAGACCATGCCCAAACGCTTTGCGTTCGTGCCCCCCGGCGGTGGCCAGGACCATGACTGGTCGGCAGACCATATCTTCGTGAAAGTCTCGGCCGCCGACACCGGCGGCCAGTACACGCTGGTGGAGGACAACCTGAAGGCCAATTTCGCGTTGGGCCTTCACATGCATCGCTACCACGCCGAGACCTTCTACATCCTCGAAGGGTCGCTCGATTTCTTTGTCGATGGCGAGTGGGTGACTGCCGTTCCCGGGGTCTGCCTGCACATACCGCCGGGAATCCCGCACGCCTGCGTCATGTCGGAAGGATATTCAGGAGCGCGGATGTTGATGATCTTTCAACCGGCCGGCTTCGATCAATACCTGGAGGAATTGGCCCAAATGAACGAGGCCGATTTCGAAGACCCCGCCAGGATGAAGGCCTTGGAGGACAAGTACGATATCGTCCAGATCGGGCCCTTGCCCGAACGCAAGGCGCCGGGAACCTGATCGACGGGAGGCGCGTCGGGACCGCGACGTCCCCCGTTAGATTTGAAGCACGTTAGGAAAACCAGCATGGCAAAACTTGGCGACGATATCATTGGCACCAGCGGATTACCGCCATTCTTCAAGCTGGCAAATGCCGGCGACGTGGCCATCGATGCGCCGGACAACCGCAAGGGTGACGCGCTACGCACCTGGGTTCGCTCGCTCTCGGGCTTCCAGAAAGAGGCGCTCGTGCGATCGGCCAGGACCGGGGACACGTGGCGCCTGGTCTCGGACGAAGGGCCGTACCTGAATGGCCACGACGCCGCGCCTTGTCCCCTGGCCTTCCTCAGCACCGGCATGGCGGCGAGCTTCATGAACGAAATCCTTGCACTCGCAGATCTTCGGGGGGTCGAAATCGGCACGCTGAAGCTCGTCCAGGATAACTACTACACAATGAAGGGCTCGATGCCCAAGCGAACGATGGTAGGCGGGGCCGAGGATATCGAACTGCGGGTCGAAATCGACTGCAATCTGGACGACGACGCGCTCAATGGTTTCCTTGTCGACGCGGCCTGCGCCTCGCCCCCGTACGGGCTGATGCGGGGCCAGCTGGCGAGCCTCTTCAAGCTGGGCAAGAATGGCACCGAGCTTCCCACTGCCAAGGCCAAAGAACTCGATGCGCCGCTTTTCCCTGATCCGGGCAACCATTTCGCCAAGGCCGTTCCGGGCGCGGGAGTGCCGAAGCTGATGGAACCGGTCGGCCTTACCCCCGGGAAGGTCGTGGAAAAGGGCACGGCAGCAGGCGGTTCTTCACTCTCGGACGAACAGGACCGGCGCCTGAACATCGGCGCCATGGCGGTTTTGCGCGAAGACGGGATCAAGGATATCCGGCAGATGCAGTATTCGCCCCATGGCACCTCGTTTCGATTCCTCAGTTCCGAGGACGGGCGCGCGCCGGATGCCAATACACTGATCAGCGCGGGTATCGGCTTCTGTTTCATGACGCAGTTCGGGCGGTTCGTGTCGATGCTGAAGCTCGACCTGCCGGATTATCGCATCGTCCAGGACACCCATTTCAGCCTGGGTGGCGCATCGGGCGGGACCGGCAAGGCGGGAGAAGCCAGCCCCGTCGAGACGCACGTTCACCTGAAAACCGGAGAGAGTGATGAGACCGCACAGGAAATGCTGGATATCTCGGAACAAACCTGCTTCCTGCACGCGCTTTGCCGCACGGACCTGAAAACCCGGCTCAAGGTCGTGAGAGTTTGAGACACGGCAAACCTGTTGTCTACATTGGCAAAACCCGACCCCGCTCGATGAGACCCGTCTGGCCTACTCGGATCCGCGCGGGACGCCGGGTCTCCCCATGAGAATCGAATTCGCCGTCTGTCGCAGGACGCTCCTGACGGACGGTCGGGAAGCCAGGCGGCGCAGTGCAGGGGATGCAGGCACTTCGTCAATCGATCATGAAATGGCATCCATCACGATCTGCCGCAACAAGGCGGCAACGACGCCTGGGCGATGGCGTGCAAACGACACGTGACCCAGTCCGGGAAGTTCGTGATAGACGCCATTCGGGCAGATCTCGGCGACTTCCCGCACCATTCCGGGCTGGGTCTGAACGTCCTCTGAAAACGCGACCGCATGCACCGGCACATTGCAACTCGCCAGTTCCAAACGACAGTCGAAATCAAGGCACGCCTGCCATTGGGCCACGAGTTGGCTCGGGTCCCTGTCTCCGAATCGCACCTCATACGCGTTCCGGATCTTTTTCCATGTTGCGGGTTCGCCGAGCGCGGCGGCCGGGTATGCGAAGGCCGCGTAGTGGCAGGCCGCGAACCGGGCGGGCATGCGAAAGCCCTTTTGCCTGAACTCGATTTCCGCCTCCATCCAATCGCGGGTGAAACCGGTTATCCGTGCCGCGGTGCCCATCGGGACGGCCAAACGCAAAAGATGGGGAAATGAAATTGCAACCTGCTGGGCGATCAATCCTCCCATCGACAGGCCGATCAGGACGACAGGGGGATCACAGGCGGATTCGATGACTGCGGCACAGTCCCGGGCGAAATCCTCGATCGACCATGGCGGTTCAGGCGCAACCGTTGTCCCGACCCCCCGAGGGTCATAGGACGTGCACCGAAAATCGTCCGTAAAATAGGAAACCTGCTCCACCCAGTATTCCGCCGCGGCATCGCCTCCGGGAATCCAGAGAATGTCAGGTCCGGATCCCTGCTGGACAACCCTCATGGTGACGTCGCCGGAACGAACAGATTTCATCCGTGAGGCAGGCCCGAATCCCTGTTCGGTCCGAGTCATCTTGACCGCGCCATGGATCGCTTCACCTGCATCCGGAAGCGATCGCTGCCGGGGTTCATCCAGTCTCGGTCACGGCGTGGCATCGCAAACATGCGTGTATCCAGTCATCCAGGAGGTAGCGCCCCTCCTTCGTTCTTGCGCTTTTCCGCGAACGCGATGGCCTCGGCAAGCCGGACATCACTGACTTCGGGTGGTCGAAAGTCCTCGAGGACGCGTTGCCAGACCTCGGTTGCCCTGACGCTCGCATCCTTGCCGCCCCTTTCTATCCAGGTTCCGTAGTTTGACCAGTCGGCCACCAGGGGCTCGTAGAACTCGGTATCGTATCGCTCCAGTGTATGGGCGGCGCCAAAAAAGTGTCCACCCGGGCCGACTTCTGCCAGCGCATCGAGTGCAAGGGATGCGTCGTCCGCCGGCGTTTCGGTGCAAAGCTCGGCGAAGGTCTGCATGATCTCGAGGTCGGTGATCAGTTTCTCGAAGGAAATCGCCAGTCCGCCCTCGATCCATCCGGCACCATGGATCAAGATCGTTGCTCCTGCGAGGAATGCCCCCCAGGCGCCCATCTGGGTTTCGTTGGCTGCCTGTGCGTCATTGATGTTGCCGGATGCACCGGTCGAGTTTCGCCACGGCAACCCGATCAGGCGCGCCAACTGCCCTGCGCCCAGATTCGCCTTGACCTGTTCCGGAGTTCCGAACGCCGGTGCACCGGATTTCATGTCCACATTCGAGGCGAAGGCCCCGTAACAGACGGGCGCACCCGGGTTCGTGACCTGGGTCAGGGAGATCGCCGCGAGTGCCTCGGCGTGGCTGAGTGTCAACGCGCCCGCGACCGTGATCGGAGCCATCGCGCCCATGAGGCAGAACGGCGTGACAACCATCAGCTGTTTCCACCGCGCGAAGTCGATCAGTCCCTGGGCCATCGGAATATCCAGTTGCCGCGGAGAGTTGGTATTGACGATCGAGTGGCAGTGGGGGTGCCGGCGAAACTCGTCATCCGAGACGCCACGCGCCAGCCGGATCATCTCGAAACAGTCCTCGACCTGTCGCGTTCCCCGGCTGAAGGCGAATGGAAGCTTGTCGCTCAATTCAAGCTGGACTCGGGTGACTTCGTAGTGCCGGACATGTGGCGCCACGTCCTGCGGCTCGACCACGGGATTGAGCATATGCAAGACATCGAATGCCTGGATCAGCTTCGTCAGTTCAATAAAGTCGTCGAGGTGTCCCGGCCTCCTTCCCCGTTTCAGGTCCGTGGCATTCGGAGCCCCGGCCCCGGTCTGGATCGCCAAAGCTCCCGGTTCGATGACCAGGTCCCGGCGCCGCGATCCGGCGCGAACCGGAATCGAATGTGGCGCGGTCGCGATCGCCTGCTCGACGATCTCCCTTCCGATGCGAACGATCTGGGACTCATCGTCCACCAGCGCACCAGCGGTGCGAAACCTCGCCCTTGCATCGGGCAGGAGGATTTTCATCCCCAGGTTTTCCAGCACATCCAGCGCCGCCCGGTGAATCGCCTCGACCCGGTCATCAGAAAATACCGTCGCAGGGGTGAAGGGGTTTCGCAGAACCCTGTAATTCACTTTCCTGGCCGAGGGCCTGGTCGATGACCCTTTCCCGTGCAGCCGCCGCCGTGACCGCCTCGCGCGGCCCGGAGAACCCGATCCGGGATCACGCGGACTTCGCTCTTTCGGCCTGGTTGTCATCCCCGGAAACGACCCTTTCGCCAACCGGATTCACGGTCCCGTGAATGGCTCTTCCGGACAAGAGTAGACAAAGGCAGGTTCATCGTCGCGAATGTCAATCCTAACCGTCGCACATGCCGGCCATGGCATTGACGATCGGCCAACGAACAGGCAACAGACATTCGCGGCAGTTCCCGAATCCGACTCGATTTCCGCCTTTTCGCACCCGGACTCTCGTCGCCCGTCTCCAACTTGGCAATCCAGACTGCGTGTTCAAGTGGAACTTGCTTTGTCTCAAGACGCGGCAATCCGTTTTCCCGGACTCGGTGCCAGACCGGGGTGAAGCGAGATTTGGCACCGGGCAACGCCTTGCGTGGCGTTGGGGACGCGGTAAGGACGACACGCGGGCGCTGGCCGTCCATGCAACGTTCGGAATGGTGGATGCATCCTCCAAGGATTCCAGGGGCGGACACCTTTCCGGAGGTCAATGGCATGCCAATCCGCCCTTCACAGACCGATCAGTCCCACCATTTGTCGATCGAGGCGATGTCTTCGTCCGTCCAGCCGAAATGGTGGGCCAGTTCGTGGATCACGATATGCGCGACGAGTTCCTCGAGCGTCACATTTCCGCGTGCGACCCACTCGTCCAGAATCGCACGCCGAAACAGCCAGATCGTATCCGGTTGCGGCGCCTGGTCGGATACCGACTTGTCGGTCAGTGGCGTGCCGTCATAGAGCCCGGTCAATTCGAACGAATCCTCCAGATCAAGACTGTCGAACATTTCTTCGCTCGGTAATTCCTCGATCCGGATCACGACCGCTTTTGCGGCGGATTGGAACGCAGCCGGCAACGCCGCCACCGTCGCCAGCGCCATCGCCTCCATGTCCGAAACATCCGGAGCAGTTCTGTGCTTCCACTTCATGGATTCAATCCAACGAAGATGCAGGCCGGCAGGGCCCGCCGTTTTCCATGGGTCCCGGGAATACCGGTGCGAAGAATGATTGCAATTCCTTTGTTCCGCCCCCTTCCCTGTCGATTCGCGACTTTGGCTCCGGCGAAATCCTGATTGCAACGCCTCCCCGGCCGAAAGTCAGGCCGGAACCCGGCGCGGTTGCCCCTTTCGACGTGCGCACCTTGCTTCCGAACGCCATCATTCAGGCAGCCGAACGGCGTGCAATCATCGCGCTTCCCGTCGCTGCGTCCGCGGACGCGACCGAAATCGGGCAATTGAACATTCGCCTCCGAATCCGCATCCAGGTTTCGTTTTTTGCTCCGCCTCCGGTGGTCCGAATCGTCCTGACCTCCGGAGCGCCAAGCTCGTGCAGGACTTCATAACCCGTGCGTTCGATTCGGGTGAGTCCTTCCAGCATTCCCTGCAAAAACAACGCATCGCTTCGCGGTCTCGGTGTCAGTCTCGGCTTCAGCGAGGGGTCGGACACTGGAAACCGCTCCCCGACAGAGGACAACGGATAATAATCGAGATCGGTCTCCGCGCCGGTATCCATGTTCTCGCAAAGCCTGGCTATTTGCTCCAATGAAAAGTGATCAAGAAGCACGCCACCTCCGGCGTTCGACGCTCCACCGGCAAGCCATTGGCCGAAGACCCGATGACTGTAGACGCCGTACCGCGCGTCGCTGATCGGATTGTCCGACAGAAACTTCAGGACGATCGTTGTGCCGAGGGATGTCACGCCTTCGCCAGCCCGAGTGGCCCCGGACGCTACGAAAGACGCAACGCTGTCGGTCGTGCCGGAAACGACACGGGTCCCCGGCCCGAATCCAAACCTGGTACGCATCGCGCGGCAAACAGTTCCGGAAGGTTGTCCGACCGGCAGCACTTCGGGAAGCAGCTCAACTCTGACCGCGAGTTGTCCATACATCTCCGTTGGCCAGGATTTCGCAACAAGGCCATATCCGAGTTTCAGGACATTGTTTTCGTCCGAATATCCTCCCTCGCCCGCCAAACGCGCAGCGACCCAATCCGCCTGGTGCATCGCAAAGGCCGCGTCCCTTGCCTCCGGCAGCTTCTGGAGAAAGATCAAACGGGCCAGTGCGGACGACGCGCCCCGGACAATGGAATCCCTTGGGGCACATCGCGCAATCGCCTTGGATTCGACATCAAATCCGGCAGAATTGTACATCAATGCCGGCGTAACGGGGCGAAGGCGGGAATCGGCGAGAAGCAATGTTCCCGACGTACCGTCAACCGCAAGCGCGATGATCTCGGCAACCTTCCGTTTGGCGACGCCCAGTTCGATTGAAAGCCGATCCATGCACGCCGCGAACGCGTCCCACCAGGCGTCCGGGTTCTGGACAGGTCGACGTCTCCAGAAGGCCGGTGCCGGCATGGGAACGGAACACGAAGCGACGTGGCTTCCGGTTTCATCGATGACGGCCGCACGAACCCCGGTTGTACCGAAGTCGGCGCCGAGGAACAGGGACATGCCTAGTCCCGCTTCCGTGCCAACTTGCGGCGAAATTCCTCGGCATCCCAAATGATCAATTCGTCAACTTCGCCCGGAGCCAGTGTGACGGCGGACCATGCGCAGGGGACGCGACTGAAAACATCGGACAGGCAGAGTACCATTTCCTTGACTTCGGGAAGGGAGTCGCGGCGCGCGAATATGCCGGCTCCATCAACGATGACTGCCGGAACGCCAGGGTCTACCCCGTCCTCCATCTCCTTTCGGGAAAGGAGCGGCAGATTCGGCCCGAGGAACACGGCCTGGTCCGGAAAATAAACTCCCGAAGACAGCATCTGTCGCAACTCCGGCTGGCTCGAAAAGCGGCCGGTTCCAGGACACCGCTCCCAGGTTGACCCCGATTCCGCCCGCCTGTTGACCGGGGTGTTCCGGCGCAAACCCGGCTGCCGTGACTCGTCGTCGCCAGATTGCGGAATCGAGACCGGAAGCTCCAGGCGGGCCTCGACTTCCTCGATGAGCGCAGCAACTCTGGAAATCCGGTCGGCGGCAATGATGACGCCGTGGTTCTTCAGGAGAACAATTTCGGGATTTCCGGTACCCAGTGACGCTTCGATTTCCCTGGTCAACGGAATTCCGGGTTTCCTGTAATCGGCGAGCGTCCAGTCAAGTCCGTCGAGCTTGCCCGGAAGTGTCGCAATGCCCTCGGGAGATATCAAATGGCAAAGCGCCTGAACGGAATGGTAGTGGAACACGAAACGCCAGGGCATCACGGCATGGAACGTGGTCTCGATGGATGGGCGCAATCCGTGCGATGAGCCGATCACCGCCCGCGTGCAAGATCCGTCCCCTCCACCGTTGAATTCGGCAATCACTCTGTCGATGTCGACCGGCAGGAATACCCGGTGTACGCCGGAGTCCGCCAAACGGGTCCCCGACGCCTTGATCCACATCGCTCCACCGGACTTCACCGATGTATTCCCGCCGGGACCCTGTACGAGCATCCGGTCGGATCCGATGCGCCTGGACAAGCCGAGGAAGTCCCCGGGTGGAGGACCAGGCATTCCCGCAACCGTCTTCCCATGGTTCATGTCAATATCGGCAGCGCAAAATCCGGCTCGGACCCGCTGAAGGTGCCCACGAGATGTTCCAGTCGCTCTGCGATCGACTCGCCTTCGGTCAAACCCGCGAACTCCGAGGCATGGATTCCTCCGTACACGAACGCCGTTGCCAGTCCAGCCTTCCTCGCTCCCGCCACGTCATGTTCGAGAGAATCACCGACCATCAGAATCCGTTTTCTGCTGATGTCGGGGAAAATCGAGCAAACTGCGTCGAACACGGCGCCATGTGGTTTGCCGTACCACGACACGCGCCCTCCGCGATCTGAATAGGTGTCCGCGAGCGACCCGGTTGCCGGGGCAATCCTGCCATCGAGATAGCGGGACCGGTCGGGATTGGAACAGACGAGAGGAATGTCACGGTCAAGCGCCTGCGTCAGCACGTTTTCTGCGTTCCCGGCTGAACCTTCGCCCGGGACGCCCATCAAAAGGACGGCATCGGCGGATTCGAGATCGAAGACCAGTTCCACCCCCCGGTTGCCGCTCGCCCAGGTTTCGGCGTCACCTTCCCTCCCGGCAATCGCAAAGAGTCTCTGGGGTCCGTTCTTCGAGACCACGAAGACCCCGCTGTCGAGATCGTGCCAGCATACTTCACCGGACGTCACGACATGATCGTCTTGCCGCAGGTCCAGTCCCAGGCTCCCGATCCGGGCGCGATTCAGATCAGCCCGTTTGCCCGAGTTGGACAGGATAACCAAACCTTTGTTCGTTCTTCGCAGCCATTCCAATGCGTGGTTGACCTCGGGGAATGGCCGTCTCCCGTCATGAAGAACGCCGAACTGATCCAGAACGGCAACGTCGAAGCGGTCGGCGACTTCTCCCAGGCTGGAGATCTGAACGGTCAAGTCAAGCGGTCTCGGGCAAATCGGCAAAATAGAACGAATAACCGGGAATGACCTGCCTGCGTACCCTCGGCTTCATGCCTTCAAAGGGATAGACGGGATGATCTCCCACGGCTTCGTCATGACAGGCAAGAATGTAATCAGCCCGCTTGTCGATTTCCTCGACGGATCTCCAGCCCTCGATCGAATTCACGAAACGCGCCGGAACCCAGTACCGCCATTTTTCCTCCTCGTTCGGTTCCATGTTGCGTGCCTGGAAAATCGCATCGCCGGCAATGACGATATCACCTGCTTCCGTTGAAACGGTGACGGACATATGACCGGGCGAGTGACCGGGCGTCGCGAACATGGATATCCCCGGTACGATGGTTGTATTGCCATGCACGAGTTCGAAATTGCATCCGTTGTAGGCCGGTTCGATCCCGAGGATCGGGGACTCATAGGACCTGTAGTATAGCGGCAGCGGGTTGTAGGCCCATTTGATCTCGATTTCCGGACAGATGTAGCGCGCGTTCCGGAATTCCTTCATGTTTTGCACGTGGTCCCAGTGCAAATGGGTCAAGATCACGATGTCGATATCGCCCGGATCAACACCCAACTTGTCGCGCAAATGGTGATGGGCTTCGAGGCATCCGCGTTTCTCGCACTTGTGGTGATACCTGGTCGCCCGTTCCTCGTCGCAGAGTCCCGTGTCCACCATGATCTTGTGATCACCGGTATCAACGTAAAAACAGTAAACCGGGTTCCAGATCTTCTTCCCGGCAGGTCCTTTCCAGAAGATGTAGGTCCCCAGGTCTGCCTCGAGCCAACCCGTATTGATCGGGTAAATCCGCGTACTTGCCTTGCCCATGCACGATTCCTTTCAAACTGGTCCAGTCCTGGCGTCCGGCGACGCCTTCTTGCATATGGTCATCGATCCCGCCCGGCCGTGCCGGTTCCGGTCCGCCCGGCCCCAACGTACGGTTAACGCAAACGCGGTGAACCCGATTCTCCCGTGACGGAAAGGCGAAAAGGTTCGTCCCTGCCCGCCCGTTGACACGACTCCCCGGGATTCAGCCGTCGCCGGCATGGTTTCCGTAGTCCGAAAAGGCCGCGATGGTTTCACCGACCTCCGCCTCGCTCAACAATGCGGGTCCGCCGATCTGCAATGAATGATGGTACTGCCGGGCGATCGTCTCGAGTTCGGTTGCGCGCCACATTGCCTCGTCAAGTGTCGTACCGACCGAGATCATGCCATGATTGGCGAGGAGGCAGGCCGTACGTCCGTCCATTGCCGCCAGGGCGAAGTCCGCGAGTTTCCTTGTTCCAAAGGTGGCGTAATCGGCACACCGAATGGTGTTCCCGCCAAACGCGGCAATCATGTAATGGCAAGGAGGAATCGGCATTCGGGCCATTGCAAGCACGGTGCAAAAGGTCGGATGGGCATGAACGATCGCGTGGATATCGTCCCTGCCCTGAAACAGCGTCTGATGCATGCGCCACTCTGTCGACGGTTTCAGCGGCCCGTCCCAGCGGCCGGACCGATCGTCCAACCGGATCGAGGCGACCATTTCCGGAGTCATTCGGTCATATGGAATTGCAGACGGCGATATCAGCATCCGGTCTCCGAACCGGGCCGAGATGTTGCCCGATGTACCCTGGTTGATGCCGTTCGCATTCATCCGAATGCAGTTCTCGACAATCGCTACCCGTAAATCCCGCTCCACGGTCGTCATACTTTCACCGCCATCGAAATAGGTTGTTGCGATCGAGCGCGTCGTGAACTCGCGACAGTCCAGACATCGAATGGTGTTGATGACGGCACGGGTTTCGATTCCTACCTGTCTTGTGATTCGACGGAAGATACGGCCTGTTCGTCACTTGCCGTCCCGAATCGTGGTTCGCTGGACGCCGGGCGCCCTCGCGACAGGAGCAACGTGTCCCGGACGAAGGCAATGTGGGCGGTCTCCTCGATGATTTCTGCAAGGTATTGCGCTTCCGCAAGCGACGCGCCAACCCCAACGGTTCCATGATTGGCGAGGACCGCTCCCCTGATTCCGTGGTCCTCGAAAACCGGGCCTATCATCGCGGCCGTTTGCGGACCGAGGTTCTCGGTTAACGGGATTAGCGGCAACCTGCCGATTTTTTCGACTGCCTGCACCGTCAGACATGGTATTTCCATGCCAGCGCTTGCATATCCGGTTGCCCAGGGACTGTGGCAATGAACGATGGCATTGATGTCACGTCGCCGACGGTAGATCTCGAGATGGAACTCCAGGTCCTTAGACGGTTTCAGGTGCGCGGACGACGATAGAACGGTCCCGTCGAGCATCACCACCTGGAGGTTCTCACGGGCACACTCGCGGAATCCCACGCCGGACGGCTTGATCACGATGGCGTCCCGCGACTTCAGCCTGACCGAAAGGTTGCCCCCGGCATTCGTCTGTAACCTCAGGTCGAAACACCGCCTCGCGGTCGCGGCCAATTCGTCCATTCTGGCCGTGATGTCGTCCGGGTCAGGTGAATCAGTCATGGTTTCGAGTCTCCCGATGGCAGCCTAGCCAAGAGCCGGGCAACCGCCCTTGTCGCCACTTCGGGCGAATTGATGTGGTCAGGCATGCGCGTGACCTCGAACGCAGTTGCCTCTTTCTCAAATACCTCTGCCGCGCATTCTCGCAATCCCGGGTCTTCGATCGCGCCCCCGGGACGATCTTCACTGGAAAATCCTCCCATTGGCAGGAGGATCTCGCAATGCGCTCTCGAGCAGTTCAGATCGGTCGCCAACGCACGCGCCGCCCTGACGATTTCGCTCTCGTTCAGCTTGACATGGGTGAAATGGCTGGAATGGCAATAATGGGCACGTACGCGCCAGGACCGGCGCAGCGTCCCCGGAGAGCCGGCATCCAGGAAGTTGAGCGCGCCCGGAACAACTATGCGGGGAAGATCACGGCCACAGGTGAATCGCTCGGGCATCGGCGTATGGGCTCCCGCGATATGCATGCGGACGATTTCGTTGACCGTCAGATCGATCATTCCTTCGAACATCCCCTCTCGGGCGAATCGTACCAGCGCTGCGCCGCCGAATCCCGACGCATGGAATGTTGATGTTTCGTGTCCGGCAGCCCGCAGCAGTCGTATGGCTCTTGCCCCGGCCGCCTGCGTGACCCCAAGCAGCGAAACCGCGATTCCCTTGTGTCGCCCGATCCGGCGGATCCGCTCGTCAACGACACTGGCAACCATCGCCGCGGTCCGGGCGAATAACTGTCGAAGCGTCGAATTCACTCCCTGGATGTCACAGGGCGACGGGATCAGCGTG
The DNA here is from genome assembly GCA_026707935.1 of Paracoccaceae bacterium. Lineage (GTDB taxonomy): Bacteria > Pseudomonadota > Alphaproteobacteria > Rhodobacterales > Rhodobacteraceae > JAPPHA01. Next base: position 36,796 of record JAPOVX010000207.1, on the reverse strand, counting down.
ACCGGACAATCCGCCACATTGCCCCTCGGGTCGAACGGCAAGGTCGTGACCAGGAACTTCGGCAGGTCCAGCGGGAGAGGTCGCATCGCCTGCAGCACCATCTCGCTTCCCGTGCCCCCTCCGACCCCAATCACGGCCGCCGGCATGTCTTTCGAAACCGCTTTCGCCGCGTTCTCCGCCCTGTCTTTCATTCGAGCCAGTTTTGCATCCGCCGGCATTGACGTTTCACCGGACTCGAGCGACAGGTCCATCCTTGTCACCTCGAGACCTTCAGCGATGAGTGCAGATTCCAGCTCAAGGAGTTCTTCGGCCTTGGTCTCGAATGTACCGAGCAGGACGATACTGGCGCCCATTTGATCAGCCCGCGACCCCGGATGAGGCCGTTCCGGGCCCGAATCGGCATAAACCGGGGGGAGCAAGGCGTAACCGGCCGCGCGGATCTCCGGCAGAAGCCTGCCTGCGCCTGGATTCGACACGCACCGCGGTTTCCCGGATCGGAACCGAGGTCGAAACCGGACGTTTGAGTGAGACTCCTGGCTGAATCATGCGCCCGGCAACCAGGTACCGCGTATCGTCGTCAGGCGGCAGGAGATCATGGCTCCAGGACCGGCCTGCCGAGCGAAATCCCGTGCATGCCCGTCACTCGATCGATCCGTGGACGGCGACCTGCATCAAATCCGCTTCGGTTGCCCGGATGGAACGAAATTGTTCGCGCACGCCTGAATCCGTCAACTCCCGGTAAACGACCAGGACATCATTTGACGACTGATCGTCACAAAGATCCTGCATGTGATTGAGTTCCTCCCTGGACACCGGCAAAGCCGCTTCCACCGAAGGCGCACCGTAGATTTCGACGAAATGCTCGGCAAGGCGTTTCACAAGGGCTTCGAATTCGGCCGGCTCGATGCGGGTCACCGAAACGAGCGATGCCCTGCCAAAACTGTCAAGGCCCAGCCAACCATTGGTAAATGCCTGCCGGGACTTTCCGGCCAGGTCATCATCGGTCCAGTTCGAAAACTCGAACCCGCCGCTAATTGCCCATTCGCCCGGCTGGGCCGCACGATGAAAGACATTGTCGTCGCTTTCATCAAACCGAATTGTGCGGGCAAGATTCAATTGAGCATCCAGCCTATTCCAGGAGTCCGGAGAGCGGCAACAGGCGCGTATCCCCGGTCGTCCTGACCAGCATTCCGAACCGCTCGTCGATTCCGACGAAGATACCGGAGATTTCCTCTCCATCATAGTTCAGCGACATGGTCTCCCCCATGTCATGGGCCATGGACCGCCATTCCGAATGGAGTGGAGCATTGCCGTCCTCCAGCCACCTGTTGACCCATGACAGGGTATGCCGCGCCCAGGATTCAAGCAACATGGTGGGGTCGACGTCACCGCAGCCTTCAAGGTAAAGCGCCGTTTGGTCAGGGGTGATCCCGGGAGATTCGGCGACCAGGATAAACGGGATTTCAATCCCGATCACAAGCCAGTCAGGCTCGAGCGAAGGGTCCCTCGTCGATGCGCTTGCCCGAAGTTTCCCGCAGGACGCGCCATTAACCCGTATTCCTCCGCTCCACTCCAGGTGAACCGCGACCTCCGGAGGCGCGAGCGCGCCGAGGGCATTGCTGAAACCGACACCGCACGCGCACCACATCGCCATCGCGTCCTCCAGTACGTGTTCCGGTCCAAAGATGATCGATGCGCGCAATCGATCGACGAAGACACCATGGACGACTGTCCCGGCGTCGCAGCCTAGCGACGCCATTGAAACGGCCTTTTCGAAAGGGTCAACCGCGGCGGAAACCGCCACCGGGGTCAGGAGCGGCGGCAGTACGGGGTCCGGGCCAGGGGTCATCAACCAAGTCCCTGGCCGACGAGCTTGTCCGCGAGGCCGTGAAAAACACCTGCCTGGGATGACCCCGGGCTGGAAATCACGACCGGCGTTCCTCCGTCAGAGGCACGACGGATGTCAAGGTGCAATGGAATTTCGGCCAGAAGTGGCAATCCCAGACGATCGGCCTCTGCCCGAACACCGCCATGGCCAAACACATGCTCTTCGTGGCCACAATTCGAACAAATGTGGGTGGACATGTTTTCTATCAACCCGGCAACCGGTGTATTCATTTTAGCAAACATATTCAATGCTTTACGAGCATCTATCAGGGCTACGTCCTGAGGTGTGGACACAACGAGCGCGCCCGTGACCTCGGCCTTTTGCGTCAGCGTCATCTGAACATCGCCCGTCCCGGGAGGCAGATCGACGATAAGCACGTCGAGCTGACCCCACTGAACCTGATTCAGCATTTGCTGCAACGCGCCCATCAGCATGGGACCTCTCCAGACGACCGCCTCATCCTCGCGAACCATGAGACCGATAGACATCAAGGTTACGCCATGGTTCCGGAGCGGCAGGATGATTTTTCCGTCAGGAGACGCCGGCCGGCCGGAAACGCCGAGCATCCTCGGCTGCGAAGGTCCGTAGACATCGGCGTCGAGCAGACCCACCCGACGGCCGGCAACTGCAAGCGCCACGGCCAGGTTGGCCGCGACAGTCGATTTTCCGACTCCGCCCTTACCAGAGGCAATTGCCAGGATTCTGTCGACTCCGGCGATGCTTGCCGGACCCTGCTGCTGCGCCGCAGTTCTGCCCCCGAGGTCGGGCGGCGGGGGACTCTTGGAGTGGGCAGTCATGACCGCCGAAACGCTGTCCACGCCCGGCAGGTCGCCGACCGCCTTCTCTGCTGCCTGCCGTACCTGTTCGAGATCCTTTGCCCTGTCCGGCTCGACCTCAAGCACAAAACGAACCGAGCCGCCTTCAACGCTCAGGGCGCGAACCAGACCAAGATTCCAGATGTCCTTGCCAACCGCGGGATCGACAATCCCGGACAGCACCTCAATGACGGTTTTTCGATCCGCGGTCATGATCAGTCAGGTCCGACAATTTGCCCTTCTACCACATGTTCAAGCTCGAGATCGTCAATCGTGAGCACGACACGAGCAGAGAATTCCCGGCCCGAGGTTCGTCCCGGTCCCGCTTCTCTCATCGCGGCTTCGATTGCCTGCTGAGACGTCACGCCTACCCGTTTGAGATACTTGCGCATGGTCATGTTGAATTCTTCGCTCATTAAGCCCTCCGGATGTCGATGGATAACCCGGCAACATAGTGTCGACCTCGCGAAAGTCGAGACAGAACAGCCGCCTGCTGGCGATTTCAAGGAATGCGGAGCCCGAAATTCTCAAAATAACCGCTCCGAAGGGGATTCCCCAATCGCTCACCCGGGTTTGAGGGGCCGGTGGCGTGGAGTCGTGGCGGTGATATTGACGGGCCACTCCCCGGGACTTAATGATTCCCGTACATCAGGACAATCGGCCGTCACCTGTACGGATTAGTCAGACCGGGATTACGCTCTGGGACAAGTCTGCCGAATGCTACTTCGAATTCTCTACCGAATGCCGGTCGCAGCCGCCGCGGCGTTCTTCTCGTTCGCATTTTCACTAACGCCGTCAGGTCCGGGGCTGGCCGAGGACAAGGCCGTCAGGCTATTGTCGCCCGGTTCCCTGGCGGACGCGGGACTCCTCATGCACATTCTGCCGCGGTTCAAGTTCAAGACCGGCATCGAGGTTACGCATTCGCCCGTCGCTGACCCAATGGCCGATTTTTCGGCGCCGGCACCTGACGAAATCTGGTTCATCGTCGACACCGGCGGCGAAAGTGGCGCCGGTAATCTTAGACCGGCCATGGAACGGACCCCGGTGTTCCATCACAGAACAAATGCGCGCACCTTTGATTATGTTGCGGTTGTGCTCGCCGATGGCAGAACCAGCCACGTGCAGACTTTCATTGACTGGCTGGTTTCGGAAACCGGACGACGAACGATCGCTGCCTTCCAGCCCGAAGGCGGCCAGGCCTTTGTTCCGGCGGAGGCGGCGATTGAAGAGGTGGCGGACGAATCCCTGCCGGGCAACGCGCTCCTCGGCGAAAAACTCTCACTGACCCATTGCGGCCGTTGTCACGTCATCAACGAGTCAAACCGCATGGCCGGGTTGGGTTCGACGCCGTCGTTCGGCGCCCTCAGGGCGAACGAAAGCTGGCTTGAACGATTCCAGTCGTTTTTTGCCCGAAACCCCCATCCGTCCTTCACTCAGATCGAGGGAATAACGGAACCATTCGATATCTCCCGGCCACCACCGATCGTCCCCTTGGAGATAACGATAGAAGACCTGGAAGCGATCCTGGCCTACGTGAGCCGCATGGAACCGGCAGATCTCGGTGCGCCCGTCCGAATGCAGTAACGCGGCGGCGGAACGCAGAATTCAGTTCCGGCCCTTTCCGTTCATGTAGTCTGCAGTCGTTCGAACAATAGGGCGCTCGCCCATCTGCATCGGATTTTCCCGAGAATGATACTGCGCCTTGATGCGGCAGTCGTCACACATCCGGATCAGGCGACCGGCATCGGAAGCCGTAAACATCGAATGCTTGCCTTCCAGCCTGGACACGATTCTCTCGACCGTGGACTTGACGCCAAACGGCGCGCCACATTCGATGCAGGAATACGGCTCTTCCTCTTTCACAACCCGTTGCCCAAGCGCAGCGTCACTGAGGTCGAGTTGAGGCTGGAGCGTAATGGCGTTTTCCGGACAGATATTGGCGCACAATCCGCATTGGAGACAGGCGTCCTCCTGGAATCGGAGTTGCGGGAGTTCTGGGTTGTCACCGATCGCTCCGGACGGGCACAGCGACGCACATGAAAGGCACAGCGTACAGGCTTCCGTGTCCACGACGATCGCACCGTATGGCGCTCCTTCGGGAAGCGCGATCGGTTCATCCATGTCCGGATTCAGTGCTTTTGCCGAGATTCGGGTGACCTCGCGGCGCCCGCCGAGCGGAAACACCGTATCCGCAACGGGTTCGGCCGCCTCGAACCCGAAAAGGACATCCGACAGTGCCTCCGGATCGTGGACATCGAGCATTCGAACGCGCGGCTGGTCCATGATCGCGAGCGCAAGCGCGCATTCGCGTTCAAGGACACCCCGTTCCGTGCGCGGAGAAACCAGCAGGTCTACCGACGCGAACCCCGTCGCTACAGCTGCCAACATTTCCGCGTGACCGAAACACGTGATCGATTCGATTGCCAGCGGGATGACGGAAGAAGGAAGCCCGCGACCGTAGCGTGCGCAGAGCGAGATCATTTCAGAGCCATGGTCTTCGTCATGAACAAGCAGACGGGGCTGCCCGCCGCCGGCATCACGGAATACGCGCGACAGGGTTTCAAGACGGCGAAACAGGAACTCTGCCGGGGGGAGTTCGTAGGAAACGGCTCCGGACGGACAGACGGACGAACAGGCACCGCAACCGGCACAGATCATCGGATCGACGGCCACGTGATCGCCGGCCGATGAAATCGCGCCTGTCGGGCAGGTATCCAGGCAACGCGTGCAGGCGGTTTTCTGCGCACGCGAGTGCGCACAGAGATGCTGATCGAAACTGACGTAAAGCGGTTGTTCGAACATCCCGGTCAGGTGCGATATCTCGAAGACGACGCGCTGAACGGCGAGCGGGTCGCCCGGGTCTGCCCGCAGGTAACCCTCCCGTTTTCCCGGTGCAGGGAACAGCGGCGGTTTCCCGCTCAGGTCCAGGATCAGGTCGCATTCCGATTGACCGCTCGAAACGGGTACGCCCAGAACGAAATCACCCCGTCCGCCCGGCTGCAGCTGTTGCAGGTTGCGAATGCGGACCTTGAAATTTCCCAGGCTTCCGCTCGCCCCGGAAAGCTCGCCTCGAACGACCTCAAACCGGCGGTCGGGTGGAATGTCTGCGTTCCCCTCCACCAGAACGGTCACCCCGAGAACCTCGCAAAGTTGCAGGGCCGCAGGGAATGCCACGTCCGGTGAACCCAGGATCAGGCAGAGTCCCTCCGACTGGACGTCGATCGACTTGACGGGCGGTACCTCCAGCAACGCATCGGCCATGATTGCAGCCATCTTCGGGCCAGCTGCCGAACTGTCGGCCGTCCAGCCGGCCCGGTCCCGAATGTCAACATAGCGTGGCGGTTCGACGTCAAGTTCCGCGGCCAACTCGTCGAAGACCGCGGTTTCTTGCTGGCAAGCAAAAATCGAATCTCCCTTGCCCATGAGATCTGCCGCCGCCGAAATCTCCCGCGTACATAGCGCCGTATGGACTCGCGAACAGGAGACGCCACACTTGTTCTCGAGAAGTTCCCGGTCGACGGTTTGCGTACCTTCGCAATCGCAAAGAACTAGTTGTCGGGGCATTTCCTCATCTGCACACAGGAATTGTGGTGAATCGGCGCGTCCCAGGTCGATTTGCCGCTCGAATCTGACCCTGTGATGCTTTCACGTTTTTTGTTTCCAGTAAAGTCGAACAGAATCCTGGAATCCTGGGGAGCAAGTGTCATCTGGCGGCTTGACACATGGGCCTCGGCATCGTGCGGGTTTCCGGTTGCGGTTCAGGACAGTCTCTCGGGACATTCCCTGAAACAGGATCGACCCCTTGTTGCGGGTTGTTGCGCGGGAGAACCGTAAACGAGCGTGTTCTTGATCGATATTCGCGGCGAGAAGAACAGATGACCGGTGATTGACCCCGGACGCTCGAACGGTATGCAATCGAACCGTGATGATCCGGGTTCATGTCGATTGCCGGTTCGTTTCCCACGGACGGCGTGGAGATCGAAGGCAGGGAAATTGGCATTTCGCAGCGGATGTCGATTTCAGCAAATGCCAGTGTAGTCAAGTCCCGGGCCGTCGTTGACCTGGGCTACGCCAATCCGGGAACTGAAGCAGTCTTTTTGCGGGGCGAACCGAATTCACGCCGCGAAACGGTCGAGAACCATGCGATTTCCGAGATTCGTGTGACCATCGCCCCTTTGCCATACTGCGAAGAGTCCATAAAGGAAGGCTGTGCGGCGAAACAGAGTATCACCGGCGTGAAACCAGCCGGCAAAACGGGAGATTGGCCTGTGACCGAATCAACGATCAATGAATGGCACAGCGACGTGCGTGCGGAATTGGAGGCCGGACGGATCAGCCCCTGCGTAGGCAGCAAACTGGTATCGGAGACCGACAGGGTGCGGGTGTGGCATCTGTTGCTCGCACCGGGCGAAAGGCTCGGGTTTCACCGCCATGTACTGGACTATTTTTGGACGGCGACCTCCAGTGGCCGCTCTCGCAGCCACTACGCCGATGGCCGCGTGCATGAAAAGGAAATTCAGGCCGGCGAAACATGTCATTTCACATTCGGCGCCGGAGAGGAGATGGTTCACGATCTGCAGAATATCGGCACCGACACGCTTTCCTTTGTTACCGTCGAATTCATGAACTGCGCGAACGCACCACAGCCTATCGACGGAATGACACCCTGAGACATTCCGTTTCGAATCACGTGGCCGATTCAGCCAGGTCGACCATGTCGTGACGGACGGGCCGGACGACGTGAATCCAGATCATCCGCTGCGCCGGCACCATCATTGCGGGCCCGAATATGGGCATTGCGGGCCCGAATATGGACAACGATCTATTTGTCACGGGAGAAGCGTGGCCGAAATCCTGCGAACTCGCAACCTGCATTGCTGCGGAAAGCGCCTTTTCGGTGGCGCAGGCCGGCTCGAAAATTTGCGGGTTCGTGCCCGCTGCCCGGAAGTCCGTCACCGCTGCACATGGTCCGGGAAACCACTCCAACCATTGAATTCAGGAAGTCAGAAAATCACCCGGGATGCACTCTCGCCAAGGGTGACCCTGCACTGCCAATTCCAGATGCGCCGGCCAATAACTGCCTCATTTGAATAACTGACAAAAGGCCTTGGGAATCGACAGTTCAGCCTTTTGTTTTTGTTGCGTCCTTTTGCCATGTTCCGCTAGATTTGCAGTATGAAGCTTCGACCCGAGAGTTCTCCTGCCTCTCGTGGCAAATTGACACGGGATCCAGAGCCTGAACGCCAGGCGGCAATGCCGATTGGAGTGGTCATCAGGGTGTCGCCCGGAGTTACACGCTGGGCAAAGTGGAACTGTAAAGTGGTTGCCGTATTGCCGGGTTCAGGGGACGCACACTGGAAAGAAATTCGTCGCGACGGCGACGTGGTGGATTATCACGCCGGAACCCTGCCGCTGGAAATATACCGCTCGGATACGGAAGCCTACAAGCAGGGCCTGTCCGCCCGCACCCCGTCACTCTTTGTCGTCATGCGTCAGGACATTTCCCGGAGAAACGACGACACCCCGGACCTGGACCTGATTCTCTTGACCGCGTCTCCTTTTGAGGCGCAGGATTACATGGACAGCGGTGAGGAGATCGTCGAACCCGTCCCGATGCCGCCGGCCGTCATTGCCTGGATTCGGGACTTTTCCGAACTGCACCACAAGGAGGAGGTCTTCCACAAGCGTCAACGCGACAAGATTCGCGTCGACCTCAAGCAGGACGGCATCGGTGATTCCCGTATTTTCCAGACATCCGACGTCTATCGTGCGCCCAGGAAGGTTCTGAAGGGAACCCTGTCTTCGGGATCTGGTGAGACGGTCCATTGAAACAACAGGAGACAACGGATTTCTGGTCGCGCCGAAAGGCGGCCGTCGCCCGGGAGAACGCTCAGGAGGCAGAGCGGGCTCGACAGACTGCCGCGGGCAGCGAAACGGAGACGAGGGATCAGGCCTTCGATGACCGGTCCGAGGCCGAGGTTCTCCAGCAACTCGACCTTCCTGACCCGGACAGCCTCGGGCCGGGAGACGACTTTTCGGCCTTCATGAAAGCGGCCGTTCCCGAGTCAATTCGCCGGCGGGCTCTGCGAAAGCTCTGGCTGAGCAACCCAGTCCTGGCCAATCTCGACGAACTGGTCGACTACGGCGAGGACTTCACCGACGCGGCAACAGTTGTGGATAACCTGCAGACGGCGTACAAGGTCGGGAAAGGCATGCTGCGTCATGTCACGGCAGATGACGAGGCGGTGGCGGAACCGGAGCCGGATTCCCTGGCGGAAGAAGCGACCGGAAACGAACCAGAAAGGAACATCGCTGAAAATGTCGAGGCGGCACCGGAAATGGAAACGCAGGAGCTCCAGCCCGTGGGCCGGACCAATGGTCACGACAGTCCGATCGGGCAACCGGAACCGGAAGCTGAAGATGTTTCGAGTGGGCGCAATGCCCCCGCAGGTCCCCGAAGGATGAGGTTCAGGATTACGGCATGACTGACGAAGTCCTGACAGAGGCGGAATTCGTTGACGGCAACGAGCAGGCCGACGGCAAGGATGCGGTATTCGACATCGAGCCCGAAGACAGAATGCGTGCCGAACTCTACGATTTTCTCGCCGCACTACTTGTGCGGCCGCCGGATGCCAAATTGCTGAAGAAGGTCGGAGCGCTGAGCGGCGACGATACGGAACTCGGCAAGGCAATCAACGTCCTTGCCCGGATTGCCCGTTCAAGCTCGGCTGCATCCGTGGAACGGGAGTTTCACGCCCTGTTCATTGGACTTGGACGGGGTGAGCTCCTGCCATACGCCAGCTACTACATGACGGGCTTCCTTAACGAAAAGCCGCTGGCGACGTTGCGCCAGCAGCTGCCTGAGTTCAGGATTACCCGGGCTCCGGACGTCTTCGAGCCCGAGGACCAGATTGCCAGCCTGTGCGAGGTGATGGCCGTCCTGATTACGGGGAGGTTTGGACAACCGGCCAGCCTTGCCCGCCAGGGCGAGTTTTTCAACCGTCACATCGGAACCTGGGCTGAACATTTCTTTTCGGATTTGGAGCGCGCGAAAAACGCGGTGTTCTTTGCTCCGGTCGGAACGACCGGCCGGCTGTTCATGAACATCGAACGCGAAGCGTTCCGAATGACCGCGGGGTAACCCGCATCAACCGGTCGGCACGCCGTGCCGATCACAAAAAGAAGGAGATCGGCCATGAGTCAAGAAAACCAGGCGACTGAATCCAGCCGCCGGGATTTCCTGAAACTCGCGTCCGTGTCCGCTCCAGCGGCGGTTGCCGTTGCCGTGAGTGGCCAGGAGGCGGTGGCAGAAACCCCTGACCTGGCAGGCGAAGGCCTGCGCGACACGGCACACACCCGTGCCTACTTCGAAACCGCCCGGTTCTGACCGGACGGTTTCACTCGGTTTCCGGCCCACCGGTTGCGAGACGCCCACCGGGTCGGGAATTACAAACCAACCAAGCAAGGCCGGCCTTGTGGCCGGTTGAAGCAAGGAGACAAGGATAATGTTAAGGAAAAAGACCAACGGGGTAGCGAGACGCCCCCAACGGACAGGACTCCTTTCCAGTATCTCTGAGACAACGGTCGACCGCCGTACGTTCCTTCGGGGCTCGGGACTCGCCATTGGCGGCCTCGCAGCGATCGGGGTGACGGGCGGCACAGTCGCGCAAGCGGCGACCGGCGCCGGTATGGGCGCCGTCCAGACCGTCAAGTCCGTCTGCACGCACTGTTCTGTCGGTTGTTCGGTCATTGCCGAAGTCGACAACGGTGTCTGGATCGGACAGGAGCCGGGCTGGGACAGCCCGTTCAGCCTCGGAGCGCATTGCTCCAAGGGTGCTTCCGTCCGTGAACATGCGCATGGCGAACGCCGTCTCAAGTACCCGATGAAAAAAGTCGGTGGAGAGTGGATTCGGATTTCCTGGGAAGATGCCATCAATGAAATCGGCGATGGCATGATGAAGATCCGTGCGGAAAGCGGTCCGGACTCGGTGTACTGGCTCGGGTCGGCAAAGCACAACAACGAACAGGCCTACCTGTTCCGCAAGTTTGCTGCCTACTGGGGATCGAACAACGTCGATCACCAGGCTCGGATCTGTCACTCCACGACCGTTGCCGGGGTTGCGAATACATGGGGCTACGGCGCCATGACCAACTCCTACAATGACATCCACAACTCTCGGGCAATCTTCCTCATTGGCGGCAACCCCGCCGAGGCGCACCCGGTTTCGCTCCTGCACATCCTTCGTGCAAAGGAGCAAAACAACGCGCCGCTGATTGTCCTCGACCCGCGGTTCACGCGGACCGCTGCCCATGCGGACGAATATGTTCGTTTCCGTCCGGGCTCGGATGTCGGGCTGATCTGGGGCATACTCTGGCACATCTTCGACAACGGCTGGGAGGACAAGGAGTTCATCCGGACCCGCGTCTGGGGAATGGACCAGATACGAACCGAAGTCGCCAAGTGGACCCCCGAGGAAACCGAAAGGGTCACCGGTGTACCGGGCAGCCAATTGCGTCGGGTCGCACGGACCATGGCCAACAATCGGCCAGGAACCGTGATCTGGTGCATGGGCGGGACCCAGCACACGAACGGCAACAACAACACCCGGGCCTATTGCGTGCTTCAACTCGCGCTTGGCAACATGGGCACGACCGGCGGCGGAACCAACATTTTCCGCGGTCATGACAATGTCCAGGGTGCAACCGACCTCGGTGTCCTCAGCCATACCCTTCCGGGTTACTACGGCCTGTCTGCCGGTGCATGGGCCCATTGGGCACGTGTCTGGGAGGAAGACCTCGATTGGCTGAAGGGCCAGTTCGCCACAACGACAGGTGCCGACGGCAAAGAGAAAGCGCTGATGAACCTTTCGGGGATCCCCGTCAGCCGCTGGATCGACGGTGTTCTGGAAGACCCGGCCAATATGGACAATCCGGACACGGTTCGTGCCATGGTGTTCTGGGGCCACGCCCCGAACTCCCAGACCCGCCTGAAGGAAATGAAGACAGCCATGGAGAAGCTGGACATGTTGGTCATCATCGACCCGTATCCGACTTTTTCGGCAGTCCTCAGTGACAAGCAGGACGGGGTTTATCTGCTTCCGGCGGCAACCCAGTTCGAAACCCGCGGTTCCGTAACCGCTTCGAACCGGTCGCTGCAGTGGCGCGACAAGATCGTCGATCCGGTGTTCGAGAGCCTGCCTGACCATGTCATCATGGCCAAGTTCGCGAACAAGTTCGGATGGGCGGATCGGTTCTTCCGCAACATCGAAATGGAAGATGCGGAAACGCCGAGTGTCGAAAGCATCACCCGGGAGTTCAATCGCGGCATGTGGACGGTCGGTTACACCGGCCAGAGCCCGGAACGCATCAAGCTTCATATGGCCAACCAGCACACTTTCGATCGCACGACACTGCAGGCGATCGGGGGCCCGGCAGACGGGGACTTCTACGGAATGCCCTGGCCATGCTGGGGGACGGCCGAGATGGGGCATCCGGGCACGCCGAATCTCTACGACATGTCAAAACCGGTATCCGAAGGTGGCCTCACCTTCCGGGCCCGATTTGGTGTCGAACGGGATGGCGAGAACCTGCTTGCCGAAGGCGTCTACTCGGTGGGATCGGAAATCCAGGATGGCTATCCGGAATTCACCATGCAGATGCTGATGGACCTCGGATGGGATGGCGAACTGACGGATGCTGAACGTGCGGCAATCGATGCTGTCGCGGGACCGAAGACCAACTGGAAAACCGACCTTTCGGGCGGAATCCAGCGCGTGGCCATCAGCCACGAATGCGCACCTTTCGGTAACGCGAAAGCCCGGGCCGTGGTCTGGAACTTCCCGGATCCGATCCCGTTGCATCGTGAGCCCCTGTACGCTCCCGATCGCCAGCTCGTCGCCGACTACCCGACTTACGATGACCGCAAGTTCTATCGTCTGCCAACCTTGTATGCCTCGATCCAGAAACAGGACTTCTCCCAGGATTATCCATTGATCCTGACGTCCGGTCGCCTGGTCGAGTACGAAGGCGGTGGCGATGAAACCCGGTCAAATCCGTGGCTTGCTGAGCTTCAGCAGGACATGTTCGTCGAAATCAACCCGCGTGACGCGAATGATCTCGGCGTTCGGAACGGATCGCAGGTCTGGGTGGAAGGTCCGGAAGGCGCACGGGTCAAGGTCATGGCAATGGTCACCGAACGTGTCGGAGCCGGCGTGGCATTCATGCCATTCCACTTCGGCGGGCATTTCGAGGGCGCCGACCTCAGGCACAAGTATCCTGACGGTGCGGACCCTTATGTGCTTGGTGAGGCGTCCAACACGGCCCAGACCTACGGGTACGATTCCGTTACCCAGATGCAGGAGACCAAGACCACTCTCTGCAAGATCTACAACGCTTAAGGAGGCTTGAGAAAAATGGCACGAGCTAAATTTCTCTGTGATGCCGAACGCTGCATTGAGTGCAACGCCTGCGTAACCGCGTGCAAGAACGAGCACGAGGTTCCCTGGGGGATCAATCGTCGTCGCGTTGTCACCATTGGTGACGGCTCACCCGGCGAGCGGTCAATCTCGGTTGCCTGCATGCATTGCTCGGACGCACCATGCATGGCGGTATGCCCGGTCGACTGTTTCTACCAGACAGACGACGGTATCGTGCTGCACTCCAAGGACTTGTGCATAGGCTGCGGTTACTGCTTCTATGCCTGTCCGTTCGGCGCGCCACAATTCCCGCAGGCCGGGAACTTTGGCAGCCGCGGCAAGATGGACAAGTGCACTTTCTGCGCAGGTGGGCCTGAAGAGACCCACTCGCTGACGGAATTCTCCAAGTATGGAAGAAACCGGATCGCGGAAGGCAAGTTGCCGCTTTGCGCCGAGATGTGCGCTACCAAGGCATTGCTGGCCGGCGACGGCGACATCGTTTCCGATATCTATCGTGAACGTGTTGTCGCACGCGGGTTCGGCTCAGGCGCTTGGGGCTGGGGTACAGCGTACGGACAAAAGGGCGGCTGACGCCGCAGGCCGGGACCGCAACTGGTCCCGGCCCAATAAATTTCGTTAACAGGGTGGTCAGACGGGACTGCCCTGTTAAACTATGCTGGATAGACTGGTGATCTATAAGTCAAAGGGAAACGTCATGGCCGTACGACCAGCAAACGCATATTCGTTTCTATTGGTTAGCCTGATTTGCATGTGCATCGGATCGACGGGCGCCATCGGCCAGGTCGCTGACGAACGTTCGGTTACCGGAGGCGCCCAGACTCTCGAGGATATCCTGGCGAGGCAACAAGGCAAGAAAATCGACGACCAGTTCCGCCGAGGCGCCCTCGGGAATCCCGAGGTGGCCAAGGACATCACGTCGCAACTCGGCACGCTTGGCGGTGTATCTAACTCCGAGATCTTCAGGGCCCTGCGCTACGGGCAATCCTCGATCACCGTATCATCTGCAGGCCCCGCCGACGACGTGATTATCCAGGACGGCGGCATGCGTTGGCTTCAGCTACGCCGTGGCGCCCTCGCAGAGTACGGAGGCAACCTTCTCATCGTCACCCTGATCGTGCTGGCCGTGTTCTATGCGATCCGGGGCAAGATTCGTATCGATGGCGGATTGACCGGCGTCAAGATTGTCAGATTCTCGGCGCTCGAGCGGTTCGGTCACTGGTTGTTGGCCGGTTCGTTCATACTGCTCGGGCTCACGGGCCTGCTGACCCTGTTCGGTCGAACGGTGATCATTCCGCTGATCGGCAGGGACGCCTTTGCCCCGGTCGCCCTTGCCAGCAAATGGATTCACAACAACATGGCCTGGGCATTCATGCTCGGGCTGATCATCGTTTTCCTGTTTTGGATCATCGAGAATTTCCCGAACCGCCACGACGTCAGGTGGCTGCTTCAGGGCGGCGGGTTGTTTTCAAAAGGTGTGCACCCACCTGCCCGAAAATTCAACGCAGGCCAGAAGATCATCTTCTGGATCGTCATCATCTTCGGTGCTTCGATTTCGGCGTCGGGACTGTCGCTGCTGTTCCCGTTTGAACTGCCAATGTTTGCCACGACGTTCCATCACCTGAACGAAGCAGGCATTCCGCAGGCCATTGGTATGGGAACCCTGCCGGAGGAACTCACCCCGCATGAAGAAATGCAGTATGCCCATCTCTGGCATTCGATCGTTGCATTTGCATTCATGGCCGTCATACTTGCCCACATCTACCTCGGTTCCGTCGGCATGCAGGGTGCATTTGACGCCATGTCGACGGGCGAAGTCGACCGCCAGTGGGCCAAGGAACATCATGGTATCTGGGTCAAGGAACTTGACGACAAGGCCTCGAGTGGAGCACAATCGGGAGAAACGGGAAAGGCCGCGACGGCCAAGTGAACCTTTCCTGAGAGGACGTACAAATGAAAACGATGATTGTTGCTTTCATCGCCGTCTTTGTCATCGCGATCGGTGCGGACTACGCATTGGAATATTCGGGATTTTCAACCGAAGATCGAACCTCGGGCGATGCAGTGCGCCTTGATTAGGGCGTGCCCTGGAAACGTCCAACCCTGTTTGAGCGTTGGAGATGACTTTCCGCGAGCATTGAGTATTTGATGAATCCCGGATCTGTCGGGGTTGATGCGGCGTTTCGCGCACAGAAACCATTGGTCGGCCAGACCATCGGAACATCGGGGTGGGTCTGCGTTGACCAGGACATGATCGATCTTTTCGCCGAGTCGACCGACGATCACCAGTACATTCATGTCGACCCTGTCAAGGCAAGGCGCTACTCCCCATATTCCGGCACCATCGCACACGGTTTCCTGACGCTGTCTTTAACGAGTCGCTTGTCCCGTGAGGCCCTCGAACCGGTTCCAGGCCAGATTGCAGGTCTGAACTACGGCCTGGACAAGGTGAGATTCATCAACCCCGTCCATTCTGGCGATCTGGTCCGCGGTCGTTTCTGCCTGAAATCCGTGCGGATCCATCAACGGAACGGCCTTCTCCGAACCCTTGGGCTGGAGGTCGAAATCAAGGACCGGCAGAAGCCTGCACTGGTCGCGGACTGGCTGATACTGGGGTTGTTCGAGCGAGCAACCTGAATTCGATTCTGGCGTCCGGATTCGGTTCAGGACACGGAGGGCACTGCATCACGCGTGATCAGTCGCCAACATTGATGTAGACATCGCCGCTCCGGACCTCGACCTCGTAGGTCTTCAGGTCAACGCAGGCAGGCGAACGCTTGGCTTCCCCGGTCCGGTAATCGAACTGCCCGTTGTGTCCGGGACACTCGATGATGTTGTCCATGACAAGGCCATTCGACAGATGAACCTGCTCATGGGTGCAGTGACCATCGGTGCAATAGAATTCGTCGTCGGGGCTGCGGTAAATGGCGTAGGAACCGGTATCGTGGTCAAAGCGGATCAGGTCTTCGGTTTCCACGTCGTCGCAAGCGCATGCCCTCACCCAGTTGGCCATATTCATTTCCTTTCGTCACACCGCTCAATGCATGGCGCACAGTGCCCGTCGTTGGCTGTGCGCATGGCGGCGGTTCGCATTCAACAAAACAGCGGTCGACCGGTCGCCGTCGGAAAACGGCAGGAGTGATCTCCCGGTAAGCTGTCCATAGTGACAGATAGGCAGGAGGACAATCTCCACTGATTACTTCGTGCAAGGCCGGGAGCACGCAAATGGGGCACCTCGGGTAACGTGTGGTGTCCCACGTCCCGCGTGATGGCCAATGTTGGGGTGGATGAATCTGAAGAAGGATTTCGGTTAGATCCGTTCAGGAATAGACCCGGTGGTCCGGGAAATCTCCGGCAGGGCGCGCATGCGGGGTCGTTTCCAGCACGTGATGCAGCGAAGGTCGGCAATCCAACAGGCATGATCGAGGTCCAGGACGTAAAGACCTGCAAAGTCAGGCCCACGAGGGCATGCCCGCCGGACATCACGAAAGCCTCAATCATCGGAATCTGCTGGCCATGAGTTTCGTGGTGTTCCTAGACCTCATGGCCTGTTTTCGGAAGAGCCGAGCCCTGTACCGGACATGGAAACGGGGACGTTGGCAGGCGCAGCGCAAGTGACAGCGCCTGCCCCCCAAAATACTCCGACAACGTTCCCGGGGTGTATTCCCGGTTGAGGCAAGGGAATGGACACGACGTCCAAATAATACCTCGTACCGGCACAAGGAACCGGCAGGTTTCCCGTTTGGAATTCCCGCAATCCGTCCTAGCGTCCTGACTGTCTCGGGGCATTCAGCGGATGCCCGTATTCCATTTGTCGGCTTTCGCCTGAACGGGATGGTCGTTTTCCGCGCGTGCGTGTGTCGGACCTTCGTGGATATCGCTCCGTTTCTCGTGGCTAATGGTGCCTTCCTGGCGCTCATTTGCCTGTTTCCGCACCAGGTCATGTGGACGCCGCAGGCGTTCTTCGGATAATGAGTTCAACTCATGGATGACTGAACATCAGTTCACGAAGCACTTCGGTTGAACCAATCGCCACCCTGGCGAATGGTCCCGTATCGCAAGCGTTTCCTGATCATGGAACGCCAACGAACTGGCCGGTCGATGGTGAACAAGGGATTTCAAATGAAACGAGCGGGCGTGATTGGACTGGGCGACATGGGCAGCGGTTTGGCCAAAAACCTGATCGCAAGCGGGTTCGAAACCACAGGGCTGGACATCAGCCCGGTCCGAATGGACGCCTTTGTGGATATGGGTGGCTTGGCCGCCCGATCCGCCGGCCAGGTCGGTGCGAACGCCGATGCGGTTTTTGTCATGGTTATGAATGGAGATCAGGCCAAGGCCGTGATCCTAGGCAAGGACGGCGTGGCCGCCAGTATGCCTCCGGGCGGGGCAGTGATCTTGACCGCGACCATAAAGCCGCGCGAGGCCCGGGAAATCGGCGAAGCTCTCGAAGATACGGACGTGCACCTGATCGACAGTCCCGTATCGGGCGGATTCCCTGGAGCGCAGGGCGGAACCCTGACCTTGATGGCGTCTGCACCCGACAAGGTGCTGGACAGGTTTGAGCCTTTCATGCGGGCGGTTTCAGCAGACATTCATCGTGTCGGCACCGAACCCGGCATGGGTCAGACGGTCAAGGCCTGCCTGCAGACACTGATCGGGTCGATCTTTTCCGCCACGTTCGAGGCCTCCGTATTGGCTGCGAAGGCAGGGGTCGAAGGAGAAGCCCTGCTCAAGGTTTTTTCCACGTCCGCCGCCGGTTGCGCATGCGGGACGACTGCCCTTGAAGCGATCATTGACCGAAAATTTGAAAATTCCGGCAGCGGCATCGGCACCATGCACAAGGATCTCACCATCTCGCTCGATCTTGCGGAGGAGCTGGAAGTTCCGATGTACATGGCGGCGACGGCCATGCAGATCTTTCACGCCGGAAAGAGCAGGTTTCCCGATGGCGACAATTGGGCATGCACGAAAGTCATCGAGGACATCGTCGGCGTGGAACTCCACAGGAAGCGTTCCCGATGAAACTCGGCGTCATTTGTGACGGCATCAGCCGCGATCTCATGCATGCGGTCAATGTCATGGATGAGTTCGGGCTTGAGTACGCGGAGCTCCAATACGTCGGGGAAAAGGAAGTTGGAGATCATTCACCGGCCGAGATTTCCGAGATCGATCGCCTCCTGCGCGATCGCGGCAAACCGGTCAGCTGCCTCTCACGGCATGTCTTCGCCGGTCTGACAACGGCCAATGTCCCGGGAGATGAAGAACACACGAGACACATGGATGCGCTGAAACGCGTCATCGACATGGCGCACCGGGTTGGCAGCCCCCTTGTTCGAATCATGACCAACAAGAAGGAACAAATCCTCTGGGGCCGGAACGGCGCCGAGAAGTGGAATGTCGCCCATGGCGCCTGGGAGAAGACGCTACCGTTGATCGCGCCCGCCTGCGACCTGGCGCGGGATTCGGGCACGGTGCTGGTCGTCGAGACCGGAAATGGTACGATGGTCAACTCGAATTACACGGCCCGGAAACTGATTGATGACCTGGATGCCGGGGACGTGCTCAAGGTCCTTTGGGACCCCGCCAACAACTGCTGGTGTCATGAACGTGCCTGGCCGGAAGGTTACGAAGAAGTGCGCGGCGGATACCTGGGGCATGTCCATGTCAAGGATGTCCAGGTGGACACGCCACGTGCGACTCTCGAGGTGCGACGACTGGGTGAAGGTCAGCTTGCAGACCAGTTCGAGCCGATCGCCGAAGCACTTCGGGAAGATGAATACGACGGGGTGATCAGTCTGGAAAGCGTCTATCATCCCGGGAATGGTGATTTCGAAGCCGGATTCCGGCTCTGCATCGATCGCTTCAAGTCGATCTTCGGATGAATTCACGGGGAGCCCGGCAGCCCGTGTTCGTGCCAACTCGCCCGTGTTCGAAGCTGGTCGGCTCGGAAGCGGGAACGGTCATCCCCCCGATTGATCGCGTTACCGGCCCGGCGATTACCAACACCCGCACAACGGACAGCCGTCAAGCCTTGAACATTTCTCACCACGGGCATGACCTTGAGGAGAGGGAAACACCGATGGATTCAATCGGGACGCGCGTTGCCTCGGCCGGCCGGATCCGCTCCACGCGACTCGCCGCAACCGTCCGTCGCGCGATTGGCAAGAGAACGATTTACCTCTGCGATCCCACGAAATGGTCACTGTCATCGCGCGCGAGGGGTTGTTCGGACGTTTCACTTTTCCATTGCGCATGACCTGGGCCATCGCCAGAAAGATTTCCGGAAAGCGAAAACCGTAAACATGTCTGTTCAAGTCCTCGACCTTGCCGAGCCGTTCTTCGGTCTTCGCCTGATCTCCGACGAGTTGGAATTCGAGTTGGCGGGAAAGGTCATCCTCCTGAATCTGTCCGAAACACCCGTGGGAATCAGGAACCAGTCACTGGGATCGCTACAATCGGCTATCGTGACCAACACCGGGATCCGGAACGTTTCCCACGCGGTCATCATCGAAAAATTCGCCGATTACCCTGACGAAGACGCATTGTTCAGGAAAGTGAGGGCGGCATGGCCATCGGCGTTCGATGTCAGGAAGGAAGAACGGTTGCGCGGAGTCGCCCACTATATGTCACCCAAGATCTGGAAAGGCCGTTTCGGGTTTACGATGTACCATTCCGGTTCGGTTCCCCTCAACGTGGGCTTGCATCGCGATCATGCATTCTGTCGCGTTCCCGGGTTCCGTGAGGTCCACACGCAGGTCGTCGGAATCGGCAAGATGCAGCAGTGCCGAGAAAACGATCCGTCAACTCTTTTCCTGGAAGAGCCGATGGCGCCAGGCGCAACTCACCGCCCGATGTACGATGAACACGGCAACTACCCCTGGCATCAATACGAGACAATCACACCATCGATCTTTCTCGCAGTCGAGATGTTGCCGGAGGGTGCGACACCCCCGACCTGAGGAGTACACATGGCCGAGAGACTGCTTCCTTCCGAATGGGACCCTGATGGCCCGTTTCCGCGTCTTTCGCGTCGATTGCGGCTCGGCGTTGTCGGAGGAGGGCGCATCGCCGGCACGCAAGCGAACGCGGCGCGTCTCAGTGACCGATGGGATGTCGTCGCCGGTGCACTCTCGTCGGACCCGGAGCAGGCACATGCGCGCGGTGTAAGTTCGTACCTTCATCCCGATCGCTCGTACGTCTCGTTCGAAGAGATGGCCGTGGCCGAGGCCCGGCGACCCGACGGAGTCGACGCAGTCATGGTCACCACCCCGAACCATCTCCACCACGCTGCGGCACGTACATTCCTGAAATCAGGAATCGACGTCCTCTGCGAGAAACCACTCACCATTTCGATTGCGGAAGCGGAAGACCTGGTCGAACTCACGAAGTCGTCGGGCTGCGTACTCGGCGTATGCTATGTCATGTCCTGCTATCCAATGGTCCGGCAAGCCCGCGAAATCGTCTTCTCCGGCGCTCTTGGCCGGATTCAGCAGATTCATGTTGAATTCATGCAGGACTGGATGATTCCCGAAGGATTCGCGGAGGCTCCGCACGTCAAATGGCGGCTTGATCCGACGTGCTCGGGACCTTCCGGCTGCACGGGTGACATCGGCACCCATGCCGCACATCTGGCCAGTTTCGTCTCTGGCCTGCCCTTGAGCCACGTCAGGGCCGATTTCCACGTCTGCGGCGCACCGCAAACGCTTGAAGACACGGTATTCATGGCAACCCGATACGCCGGTTCGGTTCCTGGCACGCTCATGGCCACACGCCTGGCTCCCGGCAACCGGGGGGGACTGCGCCTGAGGGTATTCGGCATTGACGCCGGTCTCGAATGGGACATGGAAAAATGCGAGCAAATCAAGCTCTGCCGCTTCGGTGAACCCGACAGGATCATTAGCCGGGGACATGGCCACGGGGTTTCGCCAAGAACGGAACGGCTTGTTCGAACCGCGCGCGGGTTTCCGGAAGGAATGATCGAAGCCTGGGCCAATCTCTACACGGAATTCGCCCTTGCCGTCGCCGCAAGGCGCGACGGTTGCGAAATTCCGGAGGGCTGGCTTGATTTGCCTCTTGTCGAAGATGGTGCCGATGGCGTTCGCTTCATTGCTGCCGCTGTCCGTTCACACGAATCCGATGGAAAGTGGGAAAAGATCTGATCGCGTACCTTCCGGTTTCGTTCCGGTCCGCGCGGACGAACGCGGGATGCCGAACGATCGCCTCATGTCAAGGCGTTGACTTCGGCATCGATAACTGACTGGCGCGCGAACGGATCGTCGGCAATCATCATGTCGGTTGTCTCCAGGCGTTTGATTTCGTCACGAATTCGCGCCGCTTCTTCGAACTCGAGGTCTTCCGCCTTTTTCAGCATCTGCTGCCGCAGGGCCTCAAGATGGACTTCCAGGTTCGAGCCCACCATCGGAGCCTCTATTGATGCCGTAATCCTGACCTGATCCGTATCGGCCTCGAACAGACCGGCCAGCGCGTCACCGACGTTTCTCCGAATTGTTTCCGGCGTTATGTTGTTCCGGATGTTGTACTCGTGCTGTTTGTTCCGCCGGCGTTCGGTCTCCTCGATTGCGCGCTCCATGGAACCCGTTTTCCTATCGGCGTACATGATGACACGCCCTTCGGCATTTCTTGCCGCCCGGCCGATCGTCTGGATCAGGGATACCTCGGAGCGGAGGAATCCCTCCTTGTCCGCGTCCAGGATGGCGACCAGTTCGCATTCGGGAATATCGAGACCTTCGCGCAGCAGGTTTATGCCCACCAGAACATCGAAGGCACCGAGCCGGAGGTCACGGAGGATCTCGACCCGCTCAAGCGTGTCGACGTCCGAATGCATGTAACGAACCCTGATGCCCTGTTCGAACAGGTACTCGGTCAGGTCTTCTGCCATGCGTTTCGTCAGGGTGGTGACGAGAGTCCGGGCTCCCCTTCTGGCGACCTCCCGAACTTCGGACAGCAGGTCGTCAACCTGGGATTCGACCGGCCGGATACTGACGCCGGGGTCAACGAGCCCGGTGGGCCTGATCACCTGTTCGGCGAACACGCCTTCTGTCTGTTCCAGTTCCCATGCCCCCGGCGTTGCCGATACAAACACCGTTCTCGGGCGCATTGCATCCCATTCGCCGAATTTCAGGGGGCGGTTGTCGACACAACTCGGCAGCCGGAAGCCATGTTTCGCCAGCGTAGATTTTCGGCGAAAATCCCCCCTGTACATGCCGTTGAGTTGCGGGACACAGACATGACTCTCGTCGACGAATACCAGGGCATTGTCCGGAATGTACTCGAAAAGCGTCGGCGGTGGTTCACCCGGCGCCCGGCCGGTCAGGTACCTGGAATAGTTTTCGATTCCGGAACAACTTCCTGTCGTCTCGATCATTTCCAGGTCGAAGTTCGTTCGCTGTTCGAGTCTCTGCGCTTCAAGCAGGAGCCGTTCGGACTCTAGCTGTTTCAGGCGTTGAGACAGTTCCACCTTGATTGCCTTGACGGCCTGCTGAAGGGTTGGCCTCGGGGTCACGTAGTGGGAATTCGCGTAGACACGGATATTTTCCAGAACGTCGGTGCGTTCGC
Source organism: Paracoccaceae bacterium (assembly GCA_026707935.1). GTDB lineage: Bacteria > Pseudomonadota > Alphaproteobacteria > Rhodobacterales > Rhodobacteraceae > JAPPHA01. The sequence continues at coordinate 14,081 of JAPOVX010000207.1, read as the reverse complement.
CGGTCAGGGTGTCAAATTCGGTGATCTTTTCGAGTTCATCTCCGAAAAAAGACAACCGCCAGGCCCTGTCCTCGAGGTGCGCCGGCCAGATTTCGAGCGAATCCCCGCGGACCCTGAAGGTACCCCTCTGAAACGCGGTGTCATTGCGCCGATACTGCTGACTGACGAGGCGCGCCAGGACTTGCTTGAGGATGTAACTCCTGCCGGTCTCAAGATCCTGGACCATCGCTCCATATGTCTGGAGCGCACCGATTCCGTATATGCAGCTAACGGAGGCAACGATGATCACGTCGTCCCGTTCGAGCAGCGATCGGGTCGCCGAGTGGCGCAACCGGTCGATCCTGTCGTTTATCTGGGCTTCCTTTTCGATATAGGTATCGGTCCTCGGAACATATGCTTCCGGTTGGTAGTAGTCATAGTAACTGACGAAGTACTCGACGGCGTTGTCCGGAAAGAACGACGAGAATTCTCCATACAGCTGGGCAGCAAGTGTCTTGTTGGGCGCAAGAATCAGCGCAGGTCTTTGCGTGGTTGCGATTACCTTGGCCATGGTGAACGTCTTGCCGGTGCCGGTTGCGCCCAGCAGCACCTGGTTTCGCTCACCTGTGTCGATGCCCTCAACGAGTTCCCGAATGGCCGTCGGCTGATCGCCGGCGGCCTTGAACGTCGTATGCATGACGATCTTCCGGCCGCCCTCAAGTTTTGGCCGGCCAGTTGCTTCACTTTCCTTGACGTCTCCGGGAGTTGTGTCGAAACCCGATTCCACCTTTTTTCCCTTCACCTGATACGCCCGGCAGGTCGCGCCCCGGACGGGCAATTCAGCACAAAACGCAAGAATGCCCGGGGGGCGGAACTCTGGCGAGACTCCTCCAGATTGTACCCGTCCGGACCATCGCCCGCAAAGGTGATTTGAGCAGGCCCTGATTCCGGAGTTTAAAAGAAGATGCGTGAGGCCGGACCAAATATTGATGCAGGATTCTGGTCTGCCAGAACATATTGCCAGGACTCCCAACCGCTATAGAACCATTCGCTTGTCAACAAATCCTGTCCAAAATGGGTAGCCATTCGGCCCAAGACGCCGAACGCAATTCCGACCGCGTACAAAAGCCGCTCGCCCGATCATGGAAAGAAACGCCGATACCACGCAGATTGCCTTCGCGGGAACGCAGTTCGCGGGTTCAGCCAGTTGGTAAAGTCCGCACGCGAGACCGCCTTGCTGCGGAGACGCAAGCTTTCGAACCCAGACGGGAGCGCCAAGTCGAAGCTATGAATACTCTGTGCAATACTGCCAAGCATGACTGGCAATGCCCTTCCCGACCGGCAAACGCGAGGCCCTGATCGAAGTGAACCTTTCCTTACAAATTCAATGATTGCGGATATTCGTACGGTCAGTTGCGAGGCGGATTATCCTGTGAGGAAGTCTGCCGTCGAAGAACAACAATCCCAGTCCAATGATTGCGGCCCCTCCAATCTCGAAGATGAAGATTGGCTCCGAAAGGAACAGGTTTCCGAGCAGCAGCGCGGAAACGGGAATCAGTAGCGTTACCAGCATGGCATTGCTGCCTCCTGCCCGGACAAGGATTTCGAAGAAGACGATATATGCCAATGCGGTTCCGAACAGCGCCAAAGCCCCCAAGGCGAGCCAGGTCCCGGCTCCAGGCAACGGCAGCGTCCATGGACGATCCACGACAGCGACCACGACCGAGATGACGAAAGTCGATGAAATTAGTTGGCAGGTCGCGGACTTGACCGGCGCGACGTCGGCCAGGTACCTGCGCCCCCAGAGCACTGCAAATCCATAGCTTAGT